>CBDUQP010000039.1:0-25329 GCA_965369385.1 uncultured Phycisphaerales bacterium | reverse complement strand
GCGTCGCTGAAGCTGTGCAGGACAGGTGTGGCGAGCGGCTTGGCGAGCCGCGCCGTCATATAGATCATGCAGGGGATGTTCCTGCCAGGGCGGCATATCACGCGGTGAGATTCGCAGCATTACCGCCACAGTACTCAATCGCGGCGACACTCCCATAAGAGCAATATTCGCTACGTCTTCGCAGGGCCTACTGTGGTCGGCAGATACCCTGCAAATCAATGGCGTACTGGCAATTCTTATGCCGATAAGATATTCTATATGGTAGATAGGAATGACTATGTCTGGCTTAATGGCCGGGCTGTCAGCGTCACTCACTACTGATGATCGGCGTACCAATGGCTGTGCCTTGCCCGCATGCGGAACAGGCACCGGGTAGATAGCTGGAGGCGTTCGCTAGGCTGGTGCCGGCCTCGGTCTTCAAAACCGATGTGGGGCTCAACAAAGTCCCGGGTGGGTTCGATTCCCATCCGCCTCCGTTATGGTGGATTTGCAGAGGATGCAAAATGGGAGAACAGAAGATAGTCAAGCAGCCGCCCATAGATCCGCTCGCCAGGCCTACCGAGCAACGGCATCCCGTGTATGGTGTGCTCATATTCCTCGTCGGTTCTGCGATTGCCTGCGCCGGTTTGATTGTTCACTACAGAGCTTCATACCATCCGATGCCCTCAGACCCTACCCCCCCCGATACAGTGCTCACCAGCCCGCAGATTATCAGTGAGATAGTCGCGGGCGGTGGAACGTTGAAGGCCACCCAACCCCTGTGGACGAAGACAGCCCGTTTTGCCGCCATCAACGATATCACGAAGAACAGCTCAACCACTCAGACCGCCAAGGACGTAACCGCCCCAAAATCAGCCGACCCCTTCAACAAGAAGAAAGAGTGCCCTACCTGAGTAAACTAACACTCAGGCCATAAGGTATGGTCAGGACTATCTGAAATATGCCATTTTCCAAGAAGATCCGGCAATTAGACCGCATAAGGCATTCCGTCCAGTTGATGTTCCTGGTGCTTTGGCTGTGGCCGAGCGCCTTCCTGCAACGTCTGCCATCGTGCGTGTTTCATTGCTACGCGTGCCCGCTGGCGTCATTCGCGTGCCCCATTGGTCTGATCGCTACGTATTCATCGCTTCACGTGATTCCGTGGCTGGTGATCGGCGTTCTTGTCATGGTCGGTGCCCTGGTAGGTTCTCTTGTATGCGGGTGGGCATGCCCGTTCGGTTTCGTGCAGGACCTCCTAATGAAGATACCGGTCCGCAAGTTTCAGTTGCCCCAGTGGACACGATTTGTCCGCCTTGGTGTTCTGCTGGCCTTCGTCATCGCGATTCCATGGTTCCTCGGCAAGGACCATCCCCTGGCGATATGCAACATATGCCCCGTGGGCGCTCTGGAAGCAGGCCTGCCATATTCCATCAAACAAGCCTTCGCAACCGGCGGAGAAGTCTGGTGGACACCAAGCTGGTACAAAACGGTTATCCTTATCGTAACCATCACCGCCGCCGTCTTCATTTACCGCCCATGGTGTCGGCTACTCTGCCCACTCGGCGCACTGCTCGGAATCTTCAATCGCCTGAGCGTTTTTCACCTGCGATTCATGCCTTCCAGTTGCACAGAGTGCAATTTATGCAGAACAAACTGCCCGGTGGGTGTTGAAGTCGACAATCGCGCGAACACGTCAGCGTGTATTCGCTGCCTGAAATGTACCACCTGCGGAGGCCTGAAAACTGTTATCCTGCCTACGCCTGGCAAGACGACCGTAGATACTTTCGAGACTTCCCAAATAGACGATATCTAGTTCTTTGTCCCGGCGAGACTTGACTTGTCGCGACATTGCAAAGAACTAGCAACATGCGCACGATCCTTCGTCGTCTTCGTCGATTTCTTGATAGAACATTCGTACCGGCGCGCCGCCCATAGCGGCCGCACACCATGCCACCTCGTCGAGTTCTTCGGGTGAGATGCCCATTTTAACCGCTTTCTTTCGGTGCGTTATCACGCATGGCTTGCATTTTGTAATCACAGACAACGCGAAATTCACCAGTTCCTTAGTTCGAGCGTCTACTTTGCCCCCGGTCGACGTTGCCGACATGAACGCACCAAACGCCTTCGTCACATCGTCAGCCCCTTCATCACCGGCCGACCCGCAACAACTTGCAGCCGGTTCAGCGGCCGATTCGCAGCAGCTACTACCTGCCTGTGCCGCAGCCTTGCATTGGGTGGGTGCACCCTCATCTCCGGTCAACGAAAGTAGTATCTTACCATCAGACTCCCCCACCACGCTGCCTACTGTTACTGCACTAACGCCTCGGCTCGCCAATTCCTCAATAAGCAGTTCGTGTCGCTCCGGCGGTATCGCCATGAGCAACCCCCCGGAAGTTTCGGCGCAGAATCCCAGATCAACCAGTTCCTGTGGCACACCGTCTGCTACCTGCATATCCCCGCCAACGTACTCGCTGTTGCGTTCAATCGCACCGGGCACTATCCCATTGCGCAACGCGTCGATTGCTCCGTCGAAGGCAGGCAGGCGGTCAGCGAATATCTCGGCTGTAACGCCGGAGTGCCTGGCGAGGCTAATCAAATGCCCAAAAAGCCCGAATCCAGTCACATCGGTGCATGCAGACGCACCGGTCAACATCATGGCTTCGGCGGCGTCGCGATTCAGCGTTTCCATGGATGATTCCACTTCTGCCAGCAGTGCGACGTCTACCTTGCCGATTTGCCTCGCGAAGTTCAATACGCCGACGCCAAGCTTCTTCGTCAGTACGAGCATATCGCCCGGGCGGGCGGTTGTGTGCTCCAGGGCGTCCGTGCTGGTTGTGCCCGTGATGGCGAACCCCAGCTTGATCTCCTCGTCCTTTATGCTGTGCCCGCCAAGCAATGCGACCCCGGCAGCGGCGAAGACTTCCATGGCACCCTTGAGCATGTGGTACATTACGCGGCCGTCGAGGGTCTCTATCGGGAAGCACATTACACTGAGGGCGGTACGCGGCGTTGCGCCCATGGCGTAGATATCGGAAAGGCAATTGGCGGCGCATATGCGGCCGAACTTTTCCGGATCGTCAACGCATGGCGTGAATACGTCCACGGTCTGCACAAGCGTGGTATGTGAGTTGAGGGAATAAACTCCGGCATCGTCACCGGCGGCGATACCGGAGATTATTGCAGGATCGTCGGGGGCAGTAAGCCTGCCGAGCACGGCCTCCAGGTCGGCTGCGGCTATTTTGGAGGCACATCCGGCATTGTGCACAAGCTCGGTGAGGCGAATTGTCGACATGTCGACCGGGTCGGGACGTTCGCCCGCACACATGCAGATACCGTCATTCTTGAAGACTTCGCACGGGCATGGACGTTTAGGATCGCAAACGCAGTGCCCGAGCTTGATCGAACGCTGCATGATTCGTCGACGTTTGTCTATATCTACGTTTGCCATGATATCCCTCTGCCCGCCACCTTCCCGGCGGCGGGCGAGGGACGATGCACTACTTGATTTCTATCGACGTTGTATGAGACTTAACCTCAACATCGCCTGCTTTGTAAACGGCCTTGATCGTGAATTTGCCTTTGACATTCTTGGGCACACGCCATGTGTGCGGGCAGAGGCTGCCTCACGAATACTCGAATGTGCCGCTATAAAACAACTTGCCGGCTGCATCATAGACTTCCACTTTCGCCAGCGGATTTCCTCTGAATGCACCGGACAGACTATCCACACCCATGCCGGCAACATCAGTGATGTGGTACTTCATGGTTACCTTGCGGCCTTGCACCGTTGCATCAATTCTAGCATTCAAGGGCTGGCCGACCTTCAGTTCAAAGGTCTTGCCCGGCAGAAGAGTGATCTTCTTGGCCATGCCACTCCGTGAATCCCGACTGGCAAGGCTTATATGGCCATAGGTCCTCGATTCGCCGGTCAAAGGCAGCGAACCGTTGAAGCTGGTAATCGCATACTCGTCCGCAGGTACGTCCATTGGAGCGTCAGTACCGTTCAGTCGCAGAATGTACTTCTTTCCGACAAAATCGCCATGCCAGCTTCTGGCCATACCAAGAACCGTCAGCGTCGTGGTTTCGGCAGTAGACTTCGAAGCGACGATCCGCTTGGCGTCCGGGGTCAGCGTAACATCATACCAGACGCCGTCAACCTGAATGGGCTGGCCGTAATGGGCTTTGGCCTTACCGATGTATACGCCATCACCGGAACCTGCCCTGAAGCCCTTGCCTTGCTTGATCGCAGTAACCCTATCCGAACAAATCAGGTTCGAGTTGCCATCGGCAATGCTCACATCCAAAAGCTTGTCGCCGAACTTGACCTTGGCAACAAGACATGTGCTCATTCGCAAATTGAGGTAACGCTGATTCTTGCCCCATCTCTGGTACTGGCCGCGAACGGTAACAGGTATCTTGCGACCGTCAACCTCAACGACAAGTGTCACTGGGCCAAATCTGCCGCTGAAGCCGCCCGACCGCGTTTGTTTCTTCATGGGGACAACTGGCGAATCTTTGAATACACCTTTGCCTGTGAAGTCCAGGCGAATCAGGTCAGGACTCTTTGCATCTGCCTTGGCTGAATCAATTGCCATCTTCAGCTTGTACGCACTGCCGGACGACGTCGCTATGGTAGCATTAGGATTAACCGTCCCTATGCCCTTGGGGGCTTTCTGGAATGATCCCCTGCCGACATATATTCCATTGTTCACCACGATCCTCTTGTCCGGATCAAACGCCTTGGCCGTAACTTCCCCATCTGCCCACACAGGCCCCGAGCGGACAGCCACAACCAACATCGCAGCAATCAGCAGCGTAACAACTGGTCGCTTCATAACAGTTCTCCTTTCACTGTAAGCGAGTTACAAAAGGTATTCATCACACCAACGCCATCTCTCCCGACGGCATCGACGACATCTCGAAAGGGCCAATCGGCATATCCATCCGCCAGCCCAGCATCACGAACATCACTTGATATCTATTATCGTGCTTTGGGCCTGCACTTCAACCTCGCCAGTCCCATAAACAGGTGTAATCGTAAACTTGCCTTTGCGGTTCGTTGGCACACTCCACGTGTGCGAGCATAAGCCGCCTCACGAATACTCAAACTTGGCGGTGTAAACCAAATTCCCCGAATCATCGTGTATCTTCGCCACAAGAAGAGGCCGCAGGTTGACTCCACCCTGCAGATGGTGCAATTTCAGCCCCGATGCATCCATAGTGCGATATTTCATCGTCACTGTTCGGCCGCTAACACTTGCGTCTATGCGAACCTTCAACGGGAGCCCCACTCGCAGCTCAGTAGTCTTGCCCGCAGGCACGTTGATCTTCGGATAAGCATGTGTGGCTGGGTCACCCCCGTAAGCCATGAGCTTGGTTGTCTGGCCGCCGGCCTTGCCGCCTATGAGATACACGCCCTCCACACGTTTTATCCGGTATTCATCAGCCGGCACGGCCATAGGCTTGCCCGATTCCGGCGAAAGTCGCATAATATATTTCTTGCCGACAAGAAACACACTGCAACTCTTTGCTCCGACGGACAACACTTTTACCATGGCAGTCTTCGCATCTGACTTGGTCACCGTGAGCCGCTTACGATCCAGCGTGAGCTTCACATTGTACCACGCACCATCGACCAAGATCGGCTGACCATAGTTGGACCTCACTTTGCCGACTATCACCATATCGCCTTGGCTCATCGGCGGACTACTCGCGGGAAGGACCGGCTTTATCATGTCGCCACACACCATGTTTCCGTCATAGTCTACAATCGTCACCTCGCGAGCTACATCGCCAAACTTCGCCTTGCCAACCAGCGACGTGCCCAGCATGACGGTCATGGTCCTGTCGCCATTACCGAACCTGGTATACTCGCCCCGAATCGTCAACGGGACATTCTTGCCGGCTATGGTGGCTACGATATCATGTGGCCCGAATGTAATGATCAGGGCCTTTTCATATCGTGTCAGCTTCACTGGCACAGTCGGAGTGTTAGCGAACTGTCCTTTGCCTGTGAAATCCAGCCGGAGAACATCGGGCGCTGCTGTATCAGCCTTGCTTGAGTCGATGGCGGCCTTCAGCGGTATTCGGCCGCGAAGGCGGATAATGATGGCCTTCTTGTGAACCGTACCATTACCTTCTGCCGGCACATCAAAATTCAGCCCAAACGCCTTCAACTCCGCGTAGGGATTTCTTGCCAGGTTGGGATCGAAAGCCTTTGCAGTTAGCTCGCTGCCGGCTGGGGCTGACGCCGCCAAGGTGCAGGTGCTCGCAAGCGTCGCCAAAAGGCATGCAACCATGCATATTCGTGAAACGTTTCTCATGGTGAATCCTCTTTGGGGAATATTGGATTAGCGTGGGCAAACCATTGTACCGGCTCAAGCTGCCTGTTCCAAATATCTTGTTCGCAGTACTCACAAAACAGATGCTAATCCAGCAGTTTTCTCGCCTCGGCCCCCGGGCGCCTGCGATTGGCTGAACGGGTGGTGAGCTTCATACTGTCGAAGTAATCCAGCAACGGAACCGCATATTTACGACTCACGCCTAACGCATCGCGAAACTCCATCGTCTGAAAGCTTCCGCTCTTACGGAACATATCAAGCACGGCCTGGCGAGCAATGGCGATAGCATCGGCGTGCATTATAACCTTCGCATCCAGTTTGCAGACTGTTTGCCCATCGGCGAGCAAGGTAACTATATCATCAAATGTCTGCTCATCAATCCCAAGCATCGCCGCAAGGTCAGCGGGAATAGGCGGCTGGAGCTTTGCATCGCGAAGGATATGTTCAAGGCGATCACATAACTCCTTGGCTTCCGGCGAAAGATATTGCCCACTACCCGGAATCGCAAGCAGATCGCCCCGCACTTCGACCTTCCCATTTGCCTGCAAAACGCCGACAGCGGCCGAAACGAGTGCTCGCTCGAATCCAATGCTCGACTCTATATCTGCTTCCGTCATCCCGGCCCGCGTCGGATTCGCCTCATGAAACTGCCTCAGTACGTCGCAGACCGCATCGGCGGTATGTTGCAGCACGTCAGCGTGAATCCACTTGCCGGATGGTAGTTCTTTGGTGAATTCTTTCTTTGCCAGTTGGGCCAGTATTTCAGCCACTCTCGACGGCTGGATCATGCAGCTCTGTGACAGCTCGCTGGCTGTCGCCGGTTTCTGTGACTCGCGAAGAACGGCTGAGCACCAAGCAGTGGGATCGTCAATAGCATCAAGACGGCGCCGGAGTCGCTGGATAGTCCACGGGCGATTGCGCCTGAGGCGAATGTTGCTCGTGTCCAGAATCCTTCCGCCGCCCACCGTGGTTAGCTGTCCGCTGCCACCAGGACCTCTAACC
The DNA here is from genome assembly GCA_965369385.1 of uncultured Phycisphaerales bacterium. GTDB lineage: Bacteria > Planctomycetota > Phycisphaerae > SM23-33 > SM23-33 > CBDUQP01. The sequence goes on along the minus strand of CBDUQP010000039.1, from coordinate 18,007 downwards.
ACAAAACGCTCGCCCGGCACTAGTGCGACAGGTTTCGCCAGTCGCAATTGTACCAACTCCCGGCCGCCAGCTTCTATCGGGCGTCCTTCCAACATGGCGACTTTGCACATCTCGCTGACGGTTCCCACATGCAGGTGAGCCTCGAAGTAATCCTTCATCGGTTTGCTGGCGCTGGGCAGCACAAACAGCTCGGCCTCGGCCATGGCTACTGGCTCAATCAATCCAGGCTCGCAAAGCAGTTGTCCTGCCGACAGCGATTCCGGCGGAATATCCGTAATGTTTATCGCCACACACTGACCGGCGAGCCCATGTTCGGCCTGGCGCCCGTAGACTTCAAGCCCCCTCACCCGCCCTGTTTTGTTGCCTCCCGCCAACTGTAATTCATCGCCTACGCTCACGCTGCCCGATACCGGAATGCCCGACACTATCGTTCCAAACCCGCGAACATGAAACGATCTCTCTATCCACAGGCGGAAAACACCTTGGGTTTCGTGTGAATGACACGTGTTGACGCTTTCGTTCAGCGTTCTCTGGAGTACGTCGAATCCCTCACCGGTGATGTTCGATACCGGGCAAATCGGCTTGCCATCAAGAAAAGTCCCCTCAACGAACTCCCGTACATCCTCGGCCGCCAGCTCTCGCATTTCGGCGTCAACCATATCGATCTTGGTTAACGCCACAAAACCATGCTTCACACCCATGAGGGTAAGAATATCCAGGTGTTCGCGGGTTTGGGGCATTACGCCATCGTCGGCGGCTATCACGAGAATGACCACGTCTATCCCGTGCGCTCCCGAGACCATGTTCCGGATAAACCCCGCGTGCCCAGGCACGTCCACTATCCCCACGATTCGCTCATCGGCCATCTTGCACGGTGCGAAACCCAGCTCTATGGTAAGCCCGCGTTGTTTCTCCGCAGCCAGCCTGTCCGTATCGCATCCGGTAAGAATCTTCACCAGCGATGTCTTGCCGTGATCCACATGCCCGGCCGTGCCAAGCATTATGTTCTTCGGTCTACTCGCCATCTGCCGCCTGCTTGGTTACTCTCGCCACGGCAGCGGCGATTTGGGGTATTTGCTCGTCACTGATCGTTCGCACATCAAACACGACATCATTATCGTCAATGCGAGTGAATATGCAGGCATCGTCCATGCGGAGTCGCTCGGCCAGCGCACTTGCCTTCATCGATTCAACCGAGAGTCGAACCACGCTCGTTTGCATCTGCTCCATGGGCACAGACCCGCTACCCAGGTAACCCACGCCATCGCCGGCAGTCGCTAACAGGCCGGGAGCTTCGGTCAGTAGTATCTCAGCGGCAAGCTGTTCGGCACGCATGGCAAGCTGCTCAGGTGTCAGTGCGAGCATTCTGTAGAGCGGGTGCTTATCCGCCAGAAAATCCGGATCACGGAACAATTGAAGCGTCCGCTCCAACGCCATCAGACAGGTCTTGTCTACGCGCATCGCACGGGCAAGCGGATGTTGGCGAATTCTGTCTATAAGGTCACGCCGCCCCACGATTATCCCGCATTGCGGACCGCCGATCAATTTGTCTCCACTGAACAACGCCAAGTCAGCGCCGGCCGCCAGCGAGTCTTGCACGGTTGGTTCATGCGGCAGGCCGAAACGCTCAAGGGACACCAACGCGCCAGCGCCGAGATCGTCAATCACGGTAATGCCACGACTCTTGCCCAGTTGGGCAAGCTCGCCTATTTCAACTTCCTTCGTAAATCCGACAACCCGGAAATTGCTGGGATGTACGCGCATTAAGGCGCCGGTATTTTCGGTGATCGCGTTTGCATAATCGCGAAGATGCGTGCGATTGGTTGTGCCCACTTCCACCAGAGTTGCCCTGCTCTGGACCATCACATCCGGCAGGCGAAACGCCCCGCCAATTTCAATGAGCTGCCCGCGTGAGACTATAACTTCCTGCCCAGCCGCAAGCGCCGCAAGCACGATCAGCGTGGCGGCAGCATTATTATTTACCACAGCCGACGCTTCTGCGCCGGTAAGCTCGGTGATGATTCCTTCAACGCGATTATCACGTTCACTGCGTTTTCCGGATTCGCGATCAACCGCGAGCGTGACATATCCTTTTAGATCGTCCGCCATGGCGTCTACCACACATTCGGGCCAGATCGCCCTTCCAAGTGCGGTGTGCAGGATAATGCCGGCAGCGTTTATCGCACGCCTGACCTGCGGTTCACTGCGTTTTTGCAATTCCTTCTCTACGAGTGAAATGATGTAGTCTTGTGAAACATGCATCGAGCCGCATCTTCCACCTTCGTCGGCCAGAATCTGCCTGCGAAGCTCATCCACGGTGTTACGAAGGCAATCAGTAACCAGACTCCGCGGATAATCCGTCAACCACTTTGCGGCGGCCGGGGTCTCCAGCAAATCGCTTATCGATGGTATCGCTCTAAGCAGTTCCTGTTTCAACGATGAGTTCATGTTCGTACCTTTATACGGGGCAAGTTCCGGTCGGTGGAGTTTGCGCCCCCGTAGCTGTGGTGGCAATCTCGCCGCCGGCCATTAACTCTCTCACTACCAACAGGTGATCGATGAACGCCTTGGAGAGGCGGTCCCTGGGATGGGGCATGTCAATTGTGTGCTGATAAGGATTGCGTGCGAATCCCATCACGACGACTTTGTCCGCGAGCAGCACTGCTTCGTCTATGCTGTGTGTTACGAAAACAATCGTGCGGCGGTCATTCTGATAGATTTCCAGCAGTTGCCTCTGAAGCTTGTGTCGCGTCAGTTCATCCAGACTGGCAAACGGTTCATCCATTAGCAGCAATGGCGGATCGGGGCATAATGCCCTGGCCAGCGCCACGCGCTGCCGCATACCGCCCGAAAGCTCATACGGAAAGCTGTGCTGTATTTCAGCCGGAAGATGTACGCGTGCGATTGCTTCGCGGGCTGCGATGGTCCTTTCGCGTTTGGAAACAGATCGCAGCTCCAATCCGAGCGCAACATTATCTATCACGCTGCGCCACGGGAGCAGTCCCCCTTCCTGGCTTATCATGCCGATGTGACCTGGGGTATCTCCCGGAGCGGCTGAGTTGATTTGTACCTCACCTGCGGATGGTATCTCCAGCCCGGCAGCAAGGCGAAGCAGCGTAGTCTTGCCGCATCCCGAAGGCCCGACAATGCACGTGAGCTGCCCCTGCTCGCAATTCAATGAGAAATCCCGCACCGCCCACACGTCGCCGCGATTAGGCGTGCAGAAACACTTGCTTACACCTTCAAAACAGAGATTTCCGCCGCGTCCGGTCAAATCATTTCTCCCTCGGCTGCCATCTACCCACTTGCAATGCAAGCAGCCTCAGCCCGCCATCCAACGCCAGGCCAATCGCTCCTATAACTATTATCGCTGCAAAGGCATACTCATACTCACCAATCTCATGCGAAGCCGCGATCATATAACCCAATCCGCTCTGCGTTCCCGGAAATATCTCAGCGGCTATGATAACACGCCACGCCATACCGCCGCCGATTCTGAGCCCGGTCACTATTGATGGCAACGCACTTGGAAGTATCACTTTCGTGAGCACTTGTCTGCGAGATGCGCCCATAACCCGGGCCGATTCGATGTGGCTGTGGCGAACTGCCCGCACGCCAGCGGCGGTATTCACCGCAATGGGTATGAAGGACGCGTACCAGATTACCGCTACCACCGCCAGACGTAAACCATCCAGCATTCCATAACGCCAGGCGTCATCGCCAAACGCCACCGTCGCCGGGCTCGATAATCCGAAAACGATTATCGAAATGGGCAACCATGCAATCGGGCTTATCGCCATTGCTACCGATAATGTTGGCGAAAGAATATCTCGTGCAGCACTCCATAAGCCCAGACATATGCCCAGGGCGACTCCCGTAACCACGGCAATCGCAAAACCGCACGCCACCCTCAACACGCTTATGGCAGCGCCGTAGGCGAGCGACGTTGTATCCAGCGACTGCGGCGTTTCGGTGCAACTGCACAAAACCCGCAACACCGATCCGATGGATGGCACCACAACACTACGACTCGCCACAACGTGCCACGTGCATATAAGCAGCACAGGCAAGATCGCACCGAGAAGTATTCGTCTTGTAATACGCTTGCTGGTCATTAATCACCGCTCGACTGTTTCGTCTCCAATTCGTTGAGAGCTTCGCTGCACAACGTCATATCGCACGTGAGATTCACAATCTCCTGCGGAGTGAGCTTGGCGAACTTCCCCGTGAACGCACCGACATCCGCCATCATCTCGGCCCATGTTGACATTCCCGCAAGCCACTTGTCGCTGGATTTGCTGCTGTAGTGGATAGTAGGCACCGACTGGTTTTCGATCGCGAGCTTAACCTTGGTCCACTCGCTGGCTCGCCTCGCCGCCAACTGGCTGTCGCTATTGATGAGTTCAGTGCCGAGATGGATCACCTTGAGGAACGCTCTGAGGACATCAGGATGCATCTTGAGTATCTCATCGGTTGTGCAAACACAGCAGCACGGATGATCATGCCACTTGCCCGCCGGCGGAAGATCTCGCAAATCAGCGATAACCTTTCCGACCCCCTTGTGCACGGATATCGCAACCACCGGTTGATTCATCACGAAACCATCTATGCTTCCACCGCTCAGCAGCGGTAGTGCGTTCTTTCCGCCCCGCATGTTCTGCAGAACAACTTTGACGCCGTCACCGCGTTCGTAGGCATACTTGATGCCCTCGGCCTTCAATGCACGTTCGAGGATCAACTTTGCGACAGCCACATGCGCCTTATATCCGATGGTGATCGGCCTCTCGTTTGCCATTACTGATTTGACGAAAGATGTCCAATCGGTAATGGCGGATGCTTTCTTCATCACCAGCATGTCACCATCGGTTTGCAGGGGAGCTATAATCTTCAACGGGCTACCACTATCAATGAACTTGGTGACAGCAGCCACCCCACCCAGGCCTATCTGAATGTGCCCCTTGCTCATTGCTGCCGGCATTCTGGCACCGCCACCGACTTTCACAAACCGTAGCCGGGCTACCTTCTTCCCGCTGTCGATGAGATCGTAAACCTCCCTCGATTTGACTTCCCTCAGCCCCGTACCATGCGCCTTAATGAACGACTCACCTTCCAATGCCGCGACAAACAGAGCAATCTGGTGGTCATGTCCGACATGTCCGACGCTGAGTTGCGGAACCTTTGAATCTGTCGCCTCATCAGAGGTATTGCTTTCGGCGTTCTTCCTACATCCCGCCCACATCGTCATCGCAACGAGAAAACACAAACCAATCGTCCAGTGCCTCATGCCGACTCTCCTTTCGGTCTTCGAGAACATTCGCTGATAACTGCATATCGCAGACGACTCATTCTAAGCTGCACATCTCCCATGCACAACCCAGCGACACGTCGGCGGCAAGTCCTAATTGTGCATATAGTTAATCACAGATAAATCCAGAGGTCAACAACGCTCTTCGATCATCGCGACTCCTATCGAACTTAACTGTCAGAATTTGCATCAACGTATTCACTAAATCCCGGGCGAGGGGCCAGTCGGCACTACATTCTTGATCCAACGCATTCGGGAATATTGACTTAGTTCCCGAGTTTGCGGATGATTGAGCATTCGAGCCAATATACAGCAATTTGCGGAGCACTTACACTTGACACAAGTAACGATGAGCAATCTGGTGAAAACGTATCCAGGTGGAATCACAGCCACTTGTGATTTGAATCTAACGATAGAAGCAGGTGAATTTCTTGCAGTTGTGGGCCCATCGGGGTGCGGCAAGTCAACCATGCTGCGAATGCTGGTAGGGATGGAGAAACCTGATTCCGGTTCGATAACGATAGACGGTAACGATGCAGGCGGCCTGTCTCCCATGGAGCGAGATGTAGCGATGGTCTTCCAGGACCATGCACTATATCCCCACATGACGGTTCGTCAGAACATGCTTTTCGCTCTTCAGGCCCGGAAAGTCTCGAAAGCAACAATCGCCCATCGGATAGACGAAGCAGCCGACTTGCTGCAAATTCGAGACATTCTCGAAAGACTCCCGGCCACGCTTTCCGGCGGACAACATCAGCGTGTGGCGTTGGGCAAGGCGGTTGTCCGGCGCCCGGCGATCTTCGTTTTGGACGAACCGTTCAATAATCTTGACGCTTCGTTGCGATTGACCTTGCGAAACGTTCTGAAGGAATTGCAATCGCGGCGGCGTATTACGACAATTTTTGTGACGCATGATCAGCAAGAGGCGATGATGCTCGGCGAACGAATTGCTGTGATGCGAGCCGGAGCGATTCGGCAAACGGGCACTCCACGTGATGTTTGTCTCAATCCAGTTGATCGTTTCGTGGCGGAATTCATTGGATCTCCGGGTATGAACATAATCGCCGGACGCCTGACGGATCGCGGCGGAAAGGTTTATTTCTCTGTAGAGGATTTTCTTTTGGAGCTTTCAGGGCTTGGAGTGGATACTTTGTCCCGGATAGTCTCCAAGGACGTCCTGCTAGGAGTGCGTCCGGAATCAATGGTCGTAGAAGCTTCCTGCGAGGCGCCACAAGACGGTGATTTTGTCGCAAAGGTTCAATCACTGGAAATTGTCGGCGACAGGATGGATGTCTGTGTAGACTTATCCGGACAACATTGCGTAATCCGCACAAATATCCGCGACGACCTGTCTGTGGGCAAGCGAGTATTTGTCAGACCGGATCCAAGCAGAGTTCATCTGTTTGCTCGTGACAAAGATGGTAAGAACCTCATAAGATAGCATCTTATGCATAAATGCTGAGAAACAGCAGACAATAATGGTGGCGACGGTTCGTGTGTAATAGCCGGAGCAGTTTTCAGATTTTCTTTATAGTGGGAATTAGAAATGATTAAGGCAACAAGACTTTCCGAATGCACCGAATGCTGTAGTAAGAAGACCGTCACCTTCGGAGTTTTCGCCGCATGTGACCCTCGTATTGATCAGCCATCGCGAACGCGAACAGTCAACATCATCAAGACCATCGCCGACATCGTGGCCGAGACCGTGAAGATGCCCGATGGATCCTCTGTTAACGTGGTCTACGCACCGGTACTTGTCGACGCCGAACCGCAGGCCGACCTCGTAGCAGCACAGTTCCGCCAGGCCGGCGTGGACGCGCTTATTTGCTGCCCAGACACATGGGCGTTCCCGCAACTCAGCGTGATGAGCCTGCTCAGCCAGATGCCGAATGATATGCCGATCAACTTCACTGTGGGCAATAGCGGCCCCAAGCCGGGCGTTGTGTTCGCACATGCCGTCAACGGTGCGCTCGCCCAGTCAGGTCGCATGACCCACCTGAACGTCGGTAGCTGGCCGGACACGGGCATGAATCCCAAACCGTCTGCCAGCACTGCTGCCGCACTGGTTGACTGGTGCTACGCAGCGCTCACCCGCGCCGGGCTGAAGGGCAAACGCGTCGTAGTCTTCGGGCATGATTCCATGGGCATGGAAACCGCTCTGGCACACGTGATCCCCACAAGGAACACATTCGGCCTGGAAATCGCCCGCATTGATATGAAGCTCCTGAGCGACATGCTCACCAAGGGCGCATATGACAAGAAGGAAGCCGCTGGCCTGCGAGCCTGGGTGGACAAGCATATTGGCAAGCGGCTGGACATGAGCCAGCCGAATGCGTCCAAGAAGTTCAACCAGTCACTCGGACTGTATCTGATCATCCGCGATATGATGGACGAGATGAACGCCGTCGGCGGCGGATTCATGAACCAGCTCGAATGGGGCAGCGAACCCAAGGGTACACCCCTGCCGATAGCCGACCTGATGGAATCACTGTTCAACTCCACGTTCGATCATAACGGCCGCAAGGAAGCCCTTCCGTTCGCAACCGAAGCCGATGTGCAGGGCCTGCTGACGATGCTGTTCAAGACATGGCTTAGTGGTGGTAATCCGCCGTTGTTCATGGACTTCCGCAAGGTATGGGAACCGGCCGAAGCCAAGGCACTGGCCAAGAAGCTCAAGATCCCATTCACCGGCAAGGAGCCTTGGGCTGCCAACGGTTTTGTAGATGGCGACAACAGTGGTTCGGCTTCGCTCGATTGGGCCGCCAAGCCTGGCACCTCAGTAGACAAGATTATGAAGAACATCGGCATGCCCGGTGCTGATCTTGGATACTTCGCAGGTGGCGGCAACAGCGTAACGTTCATAACACCCGGCGGAATCAACGGGATTGCGTCACGGCTTGCCTACAGCCAACTGACGGGCATGTTCTCCCTGCTTTGGGACGAGGCATCCTCGATCTCGCTGCCGGCCAAGCTCGCCAAGGCCGTCGCCAACACGTCCACCCCCACCTGGCCGCACACGTGGGTAATGCCAAAGTATGCGACGATGACAGAATACAAGCAGTTCGCCCCCGCCAACCACTTCCACATGACGTGGGATCTGCCGGTGGCGAGGCTTCAGTATTGGATGGACCTGGCCAACGTGCTGTCGGTGGCTCCGTGGCAGAAACGCCCTCAATTCATCGAAGGCACCGACCGCCCCACACCGCTGATGTACCTGATAAACGGCGGCGAAGATACCTGCAAGCTTAAACGGGCAGGTGCAATATAGTTGCTATAATGATCGCCGCCGATGTGGCGTAATACGAACAAACGACTTGTCGCGAAATGATCTCGCGGCAAGTCGTTTTTGTTTTGGTTCAGCATGAATCCCCGACAAACGCCCACATAGCTATGCAGAGTTTGCACGCCATCATAATCAGGCACAATATGCCCAGTTAGCGCCGGAACTCTTATGCCTCTGGATTGGACTCAGGCTCGACATGCCTGCCGATTGTGACAGTGAAAGTGCTGCCAACGTCCGGCTGACTCACGATGTTCACATCGCCGGCATACAGCCCCGCCAGCTTCTTGACAATCGACAGTCCAAGCCCACTTCCATCGATATTTTTAGTCTTGTTGTTCTTGATTCGCACAAAATCGCTGAAGAGCTTGGCGGCTTCTTCCTGTGTCAGGCCTATCCCGGTATCGGCGACGGCCATCTTGATTTCGTCTGCGTCGACGGACATGGTAATGTTTACGCTGCCGCCATCGCGGTTGTACTTCACAGCATTGGAGATAAGGTTGTTGCAGATGATCTCCATTTCGCCACGATCACCGGTGAGTGTGGGATCGCCGTCGCACTTCATCTCGATAGTGACGCCCTTGTCGTCTGCAGATGGTTTCACGGTTTCTATTGCCATTTCGGCAACTTCCCGCAGATCGACGGTTGTGATTTCGCGCTGCTTGCGTCCAGACTCTATCCGGGTAAGATCCAGCAGGTCCATGATCAGCTTGCGCATGCCGACGATTCGTATGACGCTCCTATCGAGCATCTTGTCATAGGCGGCTAGCTCTTCGCCGGCTGCCTTGTCGCGGATGATGTTAAGATATCCTTCAACGGCTGCCAGTGGCGATTTCAGCTCGTGTGCGAGAACAGAGATGAACTGGAAACGCACTTGCCTGCGTTCTTCTGCCAGCCTTCTGGCTTCGCGTGCGATCAGCAGATGCTTGGCTGTCTTGGAGACAGTCGCGTGCAGTTCGCCCGGCGTAAACGGTTTTGCCAGGAAGTCATGTGCTCCGCGTTTGGTGGCACTCACTGCGGTCTCAAGCGTGGCATATGCGGTTATCATAACCGTAAGCATGTCACAGCCGCGATTGGTGATTGCGTCAAGAACATCAAGTCCGCTAATACCCGGTAGTTTATGATCGAGCAGAAGGATATCGGGGCATTGAGCTTCGATCAGCTCAAGGGCCTCCTCGCCAGTCTCCGCCTCCTGAACATCGAAGTTGACATCCTGATCGATATCCTGGATGTGGCAGGAAAAATTACGCAGTGCCCTGGCGACACCCATTCGCATGCCAGGCTCATCATCAGTCACAAGTATCCGCAATGTTTGTGGCATCAGGCATCTTTCAGCAGTTTGTCCAGTTCTTTCTGGAGTTGCTCGAATCTAACGGGCTTGGCCAGCAGAGCGTCGGCCATCACCCACGAACGTTCTTCGCCGGTATCAACGCTGAAGTCCATTCCGGTCTCGCTGGCCACCGCGGTGACAAGGATTACTGGTATGGATTTGTCAATTGATTTAATGTGATAGCAGAGCGTAAAACCACCGTCACTCTCTTCCATCATCAAGTCAACAATTGCCACGTCCGGCAGCCTATCTTTGAGGATCTCCTCGGCCTGGACTGTTCCTTCGGCGGTAATCACGTCAAAACCTGACGACAGTAACATTGCCTTCATCTGCATGAGGAAATCAACATCATCGTCAACCAACAGTGCCAGCTTCTTTTTTGCGTTCGCGTCATTTGTCATGGGTTGCGTCTTTCTATTTTCTCTGTCGACCGCACCCTTAAGGTGCAAGTCGCAACCATAAATCGTGATATTCTATATCTCGGCCTTTCGGGGCAGAGTTACGGTGAATGTTGTCCCGGTCGGACCGTTGTCTTTATCGTTATTCGAGGTGACCTTGATATCACCTCGGTGCATTTTCACTATTCCATAACTGACCGCCAGCCCCAATCCGGTACCCTTGCCCATCTGCTTCGTGGTGAAGAATGGTTCGAATACCTTACCCAGATGATCTTCGGCGATTCCGCTGCCCGTATCTTCTACGGAAATAGTCAATGTTTCAGTGTCGCCGCTTGATCTTGCCATGATATCGCCACCATCGGGCATTGCGGCAATAGCGTTTGTCAGCAGATTGGTAAGCAATTGCTGAATCTGGTCGGCATCGAGCTGTGCTATCGGGTCGCTAAGCTCATGTTTTGCAACCAGATTCACGCCGTCGGGAGCATGGACTGCTTCCAGGCAACGATCTATAAGTTCGCCTACGTTAGTATCTATCGGAACTACTTTGTTCTGTCGCGCGAAATCCAGCAGGCCAGCCACGATCTTCTTGCACCTGTCAGCCTGCTCAGCGATCATTTTCAGATCTTCTGACATCCCCGCGTCATGTCCGATTTCATCAAGTAGCAAATGCGAGTACATCAATACCACGCCAAGGGGATTATTAACTTCATGAGCGATACCGGCGGCCAGTTGTCCCATGCTGGCTAGTCGCTCGGAATGCATGAGAGCTTCCTGCGTATTTGCCAACTCCGTGTGAGAATCCGCAAGTTCTTCCACGGTGTTCCGCAATTTGCTTATCGTATTTGGCAGGCACATTTCATTCTCGGCGAGTCCCTTCAGAATTGCAATCGCATGCTCTCGGCATGAATCGTATCCACACGCGCCGCAGTTGAGTTCGTCAGCGGGCGAAAACTTGCCCATTTTTGCCATCACACGATCTATCTCATCCTGCGACGGCACTGCTATACGCTGATCGTATGGCACGAACACACGACTCAAATCTATTTGTGCTACCCGCTTGATGCAACGCTGCCACTCTGTCATATCCAAGCTTTTTATCCGCTCACGCACATATTCGCTCACGCGGGCGCGCCGGGAAAACATGGTGGCATAACTGCCCATGCCTGCACCCATTATGCACCCGTCGCAGCAGAGTACCTCAAGCAGACGTGCGTCCAGATCACCGTTACCAAACTCCTTGATTGCGGGAATAAAGCTGGCGCGACCCTCGGCCGCAACTACATCTCCCACCACAAGGTCGTCGTGAATATCGGCCGCCTGAAGCATCCCACGTGCGATCGGAAACAGCGCACCTGCGCCACCATGTGGTGGATCGAAATTGCTCAGTTCATTCGGATCCGGATTAATACGGGTCCGGCTGAACATCTGCCACATTTCTATGAACGTCAGAGCCACATCGATCTCGCCGTATGGACCCGACATCTCGCCTTTCTTGGCGATACATGGCCCAATGAATACCACGTTCGTCTGCGGTCCATGCAGATATCGCACTACTCTCGCCATGGCTAGCATGGGAGAAACGACCGGTGCAAGCATTCCCACCAGTTCCGGATGATACCGCTCCACATATGCTACGATTGCCGGGCATGTGGTTGCTATATGACGTAGTTGAGACTCCGATGCCAACAATTTGCGATATTCGTTGGCTACCAGGTCCGCCCCGAACGCCACTTCACTTACGTAATCGAAACCGAGTTCACGAATCATGGCGACGAACTGCTCGTGATCCATACCTTCGCGAAGCGTTGCGGGGAAACTCGGCGCAATAAGCGCAGCCACCTTCGTATTGCCTGCCAGCAGCTCCGCCGTCCGCTCGATACCGCTAAGTACCTGTTTAGCGCCCTGGCTGCACACTCGCACGCAGTTGCCACAACCGATGCACCGCTCTGGAATGACATCGGCCTGACCGTCCACTATGCGAATCGCCTTGGCCGGACACTCGCGCACGCAGGTGTAGCAAACGCGACAGCGTTCTTTAACCGTAAAAATCAGCGATTTTTCGCCATTGGGATTCATGTCACTCTTAGGCTGACTGGCGGTATCACAGGCCGACACATATTGGCTTCACATAATCCAGTCGCTTACTTAACAATTCGGTCTCGTTCTTCGTAATGGGTATGCAGAAGTTCATGACTCTTATGGCCGAGGGGTTCGCCAAGGAAATCCTTGTACAACTTCTGCACTTCAGTATTCTTGTGAGAGACGCGAAGGGGTCCGTCGCGATCTATATCATACAGGCTTTTCATGCGACCCTTGACCGCCTCGATGTCAGTACCTATAGGCTGTCCACCACCTGCAATGCATCCGCCGGGGCATGTCATCACTTCGATGAAGTGAAGGTCACTGCGTCCTTCGCGAATTTCGTCAAGCAGGGCTCGTGCGTTGCCGAGTCCGCTGACGACGGCCACATTCACTTGCATATCGCCGACCATTACCGACGCTTCTTTTCTACCTTCAAGGCCTCTTACTGCCTGGATCTTGAGATCGCCCATTTCTTCGCCGGTGATGAGCACATGAGCGGTCCTTACTGCGGCTTCCATTACACCGCCCGAGGCACCAAACAGTTTGCCCGCAGTGCTCCGCTCGCCCAGGGGAGAATCGGTCGCTTCCGGTGGAAGAGCCTGCATATCCAGGTTTCGCATACGAATCAAATTGGCCATCTCGCGAGTAGTAAGGACGGCATCGATGTCGGCAATGCCATCTCGTACCATCTCTTTTCGGGCGGCTTCGAACTTCTTGGCGGTACACGGCATAACCGAAACACTGAAGATATTCTTCGGATCGATGCCGTTCTTCTCGGCAAAGTACGTTTTGATAACGGCCCCCATCATCTGTTGGGGACTCTTGCAGGTGGACAGATTGTCGATGAAGTCCGGATAGAACGTTTCGACGAACTTGATCCATCCCGGCGAACAGCTTGTGATCATCGGCAGCTTACCACCATTGCTCACGCGCTGAACCAATTCGCTGCCTTCTTCCATAATTGTCAGGTCAGCACTGAAACTGGTATCGAACACGTAATCGGCACCGAGCGCCTTCATGGCCGCCGTCATTGTACCGCACACATCCGTCCCCGCCTTGATGCCGAACTCTTCGGCAAGGGTCACTGACACCGCCGGAGCGTGCTGGAACACCACTACCTTATCGGGATCTTCCAAAGCCGCAAGAACTGGTTTAACATCGCTTCGCTCACGCAATGCTCCTGTCGGACAAACCATAATGCACTGGCCGCAAGTAATGCAACTCGAAACGTTCAGACCTTCGTCGAACGCACTGCCCACGGTAGTCTGAGAGCCACGGTTTATAAAATCGATGGCGGCTACGCCCTGGACTTCTTCGCACATTCGAACGCATTTTCCGCACAAGATGCACTTGGCCGGGTCGCGAGTGATCGCGGCGCTGGAAACGTCCAGATCGTATCGGCTTTTGGCTCCGGCGAATCGCCTTTCCCGCACGCCAAGCTCAGCCGCTAGCGACTGCAACTGGCAATTGTTGTTGCGATTGCAGTAGAGGCAATCATCGGGGTGATCTGCCAGGAGCAGTTCGATGATGGTTTTCCTTGCTCGGACCGCACGCGGGGAATGTGTCTTGATGACCATTCCTTCGGCAACCGGAAACGCGCAACTGGGAACCAGACTGGACGAACCTTCCACCTCGACAACGCACATTCTGCATGCACCGCTAGGCGCCAAATCGGGCATATGACAGAGCGTCGGAACGGAAATTCCCACACGCTTGAGAGCATCAAGCAGCATTTCGCCGCTCTCGGCTTCGATCTTACGGTTATTGACTGTAATTGTTACCACTTTAAGTATCCTCGTTGATCTATTTACAAATGACAGCGTCGAACCGGCAGACTTCCTTGCACGCACCGCAAGCGATGCACTTGTCCGTCACGATATAGTGCGGGCTCTTTGGCGAACCCATAATGGCGTCCGCCGGGCACTTCTTCATGCACAGCGTGCAACCCTTACACTTGTCAACATCAATGGTGTACGTAAGCAGATCCTTGCACACGCCGGCCGGACATCTGCGTTCGTAAATATGGGCCTCATATTCACTACGGAACCAGCGGAGCGTACTCAGCACCGGATTGGGGGCAGTCTGCCCCAACCCGCACAAGCTGGTGTCCTTGATGACTTCTGCCAGGCGATTGAGGTACATTACTCCCTGGAAACGCTGGAGTGCATCGTTACCCGTTTCGTCACGATGGCTTCGCGTGATCCGCTGGAGAATCTCCAGCATACGTCTTGTGCCCTCGCGGCAAGGAATGCACTTTCCGCAACTTTCTTTCTGAATAAAGTCCATGAAGAACTTTGCCAGATCAACCATGCAGGTGGTCTCGTCCATAACAACCAGACCGCCGGAACCCATCATAGCGCCTACGGTCTTCAGCGACTCGTAGTCGATCTCGATATCCAGGTGTTGTGTCGGGATGCAACCGCCGGATGGGCCGCCAATCTGAACAGCCTTGAACGCCTTGCCATCGGGAATCCCGCCGCCGATCTCAAAGACAATCTCCCGCAACTTGGTGCCCATGGCGACTTCCACAAGCCCCGTGCGGCCCACGCGGCCGGAAAGTGCGAAAACCTTGGTGCCCTTGGACGTATCCGTACCGACGGATGCGAATTTCTCCGCGCCCATGTTGAAAATACCCGGAAGGTTCGCCAGTGTTTCGACATTATTGATGATCGTCGGCTTATCGAACAACCCGCGCACTGCCGGGAACGGCGGACGCGGACGCGGCATACCGCGTTTGCCTTCAATACTATTGATCAGGGCGGTCTCTTCGCCGCAGACAAACGCGCCCGCACCTTCCTTGATCACGATATCAAGGCTGAAACCGCTATCGAATATATTGCTTCCGAGCAAGCCGTAGTCCTTGGCCTGTTCAATGGCAATCTTCAGGTTAGCTATCGCCAGCGGATACTCCGCCCGCAGATAAACGTATGCTTTGCTCGCGCCGATACCGTAGGCCGCGATCGCCATGCCCTCGAGCAGGCGGTGCGGATCACCCTCGATTACGGCGCGATCCATGAATGCGCCCGGGTCGCCTTCGTCTGCGTTGCAGATGAGGTATTTCTGCTCCGCGGCGGCGCCGAGAGCAAACTTCCACTTTCTACCGGTCGGGAATCCACCGCCACCTCGCCCGCGCAATCCGCTGGTTTCAACGGCCTCGCACGTTTCAAGCGGGGTGTTATTGCGAATGACATCCGTGAATGCCTTGTAGCCGCCGTGGGCGATATACTCGTCAATGCTCAACGGATCGATCTTACCGGCGTTAGCCAGCACCCAACGAGTCTGCGGAGCGAAGAACGGATGCTCGTCAATGTAGGCAACGTCACCCCAGGCTTCCTGCGTAGAACCTGCTGGGCGGAACTGTCCGATTACCATGTCGCAATCGATGCTGTCGGCGAAAATACCGTCAAGCAATCCGCTCACCTTGTCCAAGGTAACACCACCAAACGACACTCGCGTTCGTCCGGGCAATTGCACATCAATCATAGGCTCTGCCGCACACAGACCAATGCAGCCGACTTTTACGAGGTCGGCGTCGATCTTCTGAGCGCCCAGATATCCCTGTATCGCCAGCAACGACCGGGCCGCACCTGCCGCCAGACCGCATGTTCCTGCCCCTATATAGATGACAGGCTTCTCGATGGTCTCGCGACGAAGCGCCGCAAGCGTATCGCTCACCTTGGCGGTAGTCTCGTCACTCGGCTTGCAACTGGTACCGTCAACAAGACAGCTCAGCAGTTCAGGACAAGGCTTGCCCGAACTGTGATTGCAATCATCACAACACTTCTGTTCAGTCAGTTTGGCCATCGTCCTTAACCTTTCTGCGTCTTTTTGCGATATGATTCAACAATATCATTCACTGAGTCGGCTTCTACGCCAGCATGGAACTCGCCGTTCACGCTTATTACCGGGGCCAACCCGCACGCTCCGATGCAAGCGACAACTTCCAGACTGAACAGTCCATCGCGAGTTGTCTGCCCGGCAGATACACAGATCGAACGTTCCACTGCGTCAAGCACTGCCGCCGAGCCCTTCACGTGACACGCGGTCCCGCGGCAAACCTGGATATGGAACTGTCCCTGTTTCTCGAACCTGAACTGGTTGTAGAAAGTGGCAACGCCATAGACCTTGCTGGCCGGCAGGCCAAGGTGCTCACCGACGGTGGTAACGGCCTGGCGGGAGAGGTATCCCTGCGAAGCCTGGACTTCCTGTAAGATCGGGATCAGTGAATCCCGCTTGGCTTCTGGATACTTGTCCAGAATCGCTCCGATTTCTTGAATGCAACTGGTCACTTTGAGAATTCCTTAATGCAAGACAATACAAAAGAAAGCAAAAACCGCCATGGCTTGCGAATCACATATTTCGTCCGAAATACGAGACCTTCTCCAAGGCGGTAGTCATATCGATATATTCAACGTAAACGCGAGGCGGAACCCGCAATCGCGTGGGTGCGAAATTCAGAATGCCGGAAACGCCTGCCTGAACAAGCATATCCGCCATCGGCTGGGCAACTCGCTGCGGTACAGTCAGAATCCCAACGCGAACATCCAGATCGCCAACTATTTTGGCAATGTCCTCAACCGGATAACACCTGCAACCGTGGATGACTCGCCCGGTTCTGTATGAATCATTGTCGAAGGCGGCGACGATGGAAAGCTTAGGCCGCCTGCCCGTAAAATACGCGGTAATAGCACGTCCAAGATTACCCATACCCACCAGCACCGCTCGCGTACCTTCAGGGGCATCCAGAAAGTTATCAATACTCTCGGCCAGCCCCGCCAGGTCGTAACCCTTTGTGGGACTGCCCGAATAACCAATAGCCATAACATCACGCCGCACCTGGGCAGCCGTTCCGCCGGCCATCTCCGCAAGCTTATGCGAAAAGACAAACCTCTCGTCATCTACCAGCAGATCAGCAATCAACCGGCGATATTGACTCAACCTCCCTATAGTCTTGTCTGATATCAAGGCGGGTCTCCAGAGTCCAACAAAGGATTGCGGCTGTGATCCAAGTAACACTGTGAATAGTTTCACAGGTCAACATACAAGTCCATTATCGGCATGTCAATGGAAACTCTGAAATATGCTCAGAAAACAACCAATCACCATCAGGCCCATCACCCAGACGATAGCTCACAAGTCATACTTAACTATCAAATCACTCAACAGTTACACGATGAGCATCCATAATCCCCTAGCCAGCTGGCAATCATAACTCCGAAATAGCTGCGCAACACTTCGACATTCCTGTAATAAGAGCACTCCTCCCCCTCAGAGAATTCCGATTATATCCCATTTTCGATATTTACAGAGAAGGCGGGTGGCATGGCGACACACAGCCGTATCGTGGGTCGCCATGGCGTCAGTTGCGTTTAATAATCATGGCGACCCCTGTCCCGATGTCGAAGATCCCGAAGAACATCGGGGTACATCGGGATCGACATGCCACCCAAACAGGAGTAATTCACACATAAGACATTCGCACGTCAAACACAATTCGTCGACATGCCACCGGCCGTATCCTGTATCGCCCCGCCGGGGCTTGTTCGTTTTGGAACGCTGTGCAACCGTGTACATGGGTAACAGTTTGTACCGGGCACATGGGTAACAGTTCT
>CBDUQP010000038.1:0-25852 GCA_965369385.1 uncultured Phycisphaerales bacterium | reverse complement strand
AAGCTCGGCGTAATGCGGTTCGATGGCGTATCCGAAACGTTCTTTGAACAAGTCGGGCAGTTGCGGTGTCCACGGAACGCTGGGCACATTCCACATGCCGGCTCCGTCTGCCAGGTCGCCGATCATCATCGTCGGCTCATCTGTGAAGAAACCGGCGATCACATCACCGAAGTACTCTTTGCACTCTTCATACGTTCGCTGATAGGTCAGGCGGATGAACTCTGCGACGGCCTCGGGCCTGAGAGTGTCGAGATAGCCCGCTTCTCCCCCACTCCAGGGAGCACCCACAGCGCTATCCAACACACGATCCTGCCTTGCCGCCTCGGAGGAAATACCCCCGGCTTCGTCCTGAGAGAACTTCAGAATCCACGCGGCGTATTCGGGGTTATCCCGCAGCACACGCCCGCCCGCTGTCCCGCTTGGCCAGGCGTACTCATCATATATCCACACCTTCAGCCCGTGGGCGCGGGCCTGGTCCAGAGCGAATCTGACCCGCTGAAAATACTCCTGTGAGAGATATTCGATCTGTAACCCATGGCACGGGTGGATCAGAAACTCACGAATGCCGGCGCTCGCCATCTCGGCCACTGTCGATTCAATCTGATCTTCGCTCATCTCGGCGTTCCAGAACCAGAACGCACTGGGGCGGTAGTCGGCCGAAAGTTCGGTCCAACGCTCGGCCAGTTGGGCGAGCGTAACTTGTCTAGCCTGCATAGTTCCCCAATTCCGCATCGCACTGCTGGTCGGGATCGGCATCCAAGCCGCCATTCATTCCATGCTCACCGGCGCCCGCGCCCGGTGCTGCGGGGAGAATCTCTATACCGTCGGCTGCGTCGTTGACCTTCACGCGGATGGCCCATATCGCCTCGGTTCGAGCATCGCCAGGCGTGTGTCCGCCAGTGTGAATATAGACCAGCAAGACAGTACCGTCCGGCAGAACAATTGGCTGTGAATAGCCGTAGACAGTTGGATCGATCGAATAGCCACACTTGTCATGCGGGCCATTCCACGTCTGTCCGCCATCAGGACTCAAGATAACGCGCAGAGCTCCCGGCTCCTTGTGGTACGAACCGTGGAAGCAGGCCAAAACACCATTCGGCAACATCAGCAGATGCGGATCGAACACTTCAACGCCGGTCGACACGGGCTCGCTCCACGTCACGCCTCCGTCGTCGGAGAAGCACATCTCACCCTCGCGTCGGGCAATTATCGCAAGCCTGCCGCCGGGGAGTTCAACGATGCTCGGCTCATACACATCATGGCCGAACGATACGGTGGCATGGCGATGGAAGCTCTTGCCATTATCTGCCGAGCGATAGATCGCAATCGCAGGGCTCTTCACGAGGAACTCGTTACCTTCATCGACGCGGTCCTCCATAACCCAAAGCAGCGCACCGTCGGCGAGCTTGATCGTCGATCCGTTGCCGAAGCCGCCATGAACGTCATCCAGCGTTATTGGCTCGGTCCACGTTGCGCCCTGATCATGCGAGAGCATGTGCCTGCAAGCCATCACAAGCGGCAGACGCACCGAGCAGAACGTGCAGACCAACGTGCCATCGTCAAGTTCCAGAATAGTCGAATGCAGGTCGCTCCATTCGGTATCTACAAGCGTGACCGGGCGAGACCATGACCTGCCGTCATCGTCAGAATGAATCGTGTGACTCCGGCCGCCGCGAGGGGCATTGACCGTGGGCATGCCGATGTCACGCCATTTCTGAAGCATCTCGTAGAACTTCTCATTATTCTTTACGTTCTCGTGAATCTCGTCCGTCCACGGGTAGCTGGCATGCCAATACCCCGAGTTGAACGCCACCAGCAGCCGCCCGGATCGCAAGGCTGTCACGCCCGGCCAGCCGACGAACCCGTTATATCCTTCGTACTCTTCAGGCTGGTTGCACCATGGGCCAACCAGCATGCGCCTGCACTTGCGGTACAGGGTCTTATCGGGCTCAGCGCCGACAACGTTAAACGGGACTTTGGTCATTGCAACATCCTTCTAATGTCATATCGGCAATTCGCACGGGCACGTGCGAGCAAAATAGGGACTGGCTCAAGAAGCGAAGCCAAAGGCGCAGCGCACGTGCCTGTCCCTATTTTGCGATGAAATGCGATTAACGCGAAAAAAGGGGACAGGCACGTGCGCTGCGCTTCTTGAGCCAGTCCCCTTTTTTCGCTCGCACATACGCATCTCACCTGTTTCTTCTGCGACATATCAACATCGGCAGCGCCGCTGCCAGCAGCGTCATTGTCGCCGGCTCGGGCGTGGGTGTCGTGATGAAATCCACGATGGCGTCATGGTCAGCTTCATCCGTCAGGGACCAGGCCGTCAGGTGGCTGCCACCTTCGATGACCATCAGATCCATCTCGCCGCCCAATGCGATGTAGCGGTCGTAGACGATCTGCGAATTCTCTTCAATCGGAACGTGAATGTCCGAATCACCGGCGATGTGAAGAATCCGCACGCCGGCGGCCGCCAGCGGCGCGAGGGTATCTATCGGATTCTTGTCATACGCCAATCCCTATGCAGCCTCTGCATCGCTTACCATCGCCGGTGCAAGCAAGAACGCCACCACCACCATCGCAATAATTCCTTGTCTCATTTTCATCTCCATTTCCTGTTATCCTCACCAAATAGAAAAACGCCTATGTGTTTACTTTGCAGAAAGGTCTGCAAATGACGAAAGACTTGTTTGGTTCGTCGCGTGGCTTTCGATCTCCGAAGCCCCGCTGGACCCGCGAGCCACCAGATGCACCGGCATTACCTCGTTCGTGAACTTGGGCCCCTGCTGCGCGATAATGCTGTGCAGAAGCCTCGCCCCGTTGTATCCCAGTACCTGGCGAGACATCTGTATGCTCGACAGGGCAGGACGCAGGCGAGTGCAAAACGGATAGTCACCACCGCCCACCACCAGGACATCCTTGCCGATTTCGAGCCCTGCGGTCCGGGCGGCCGAATATACGCCGCGGGCGCAATGATCGTTGAAGGCGTAGATCGACCATCCATCAGCAGGCTTCTTGCCCTTGAATATCTTCCCTGCCAACCGTTCGCCGATTTCCGCAATCCGCCGAACAGACTCTGCCAGCAGCACATCCTCCGGCGTATCGAAGAACACTTCGTAGTCGGCCACGTTGTCAATGCCATGGGCCTGCATCGCAGCCTTCCATCCTGCATGACGTGCATCATTGTGCCCGATATACCAGACAGGCTGATCCGCCTGCTGCATCAAGTGATTAACCGCAAGACAGCCGCATGAGAAATCGTCCACCGCTATCGAAGATACGTCAATCCCCGCAAAACGCTGGGTAAGACAGACTACCGGGATTCCAGATGCCTGCAACGCGGCGATAGCGTCTGAATACTCCGGCGTCACGAACGGCACGAGCATCACGCCGCGAGTGAAACTGGGCAGATCCTTCAAATAGCCGAGCATCCGCTCATGCGACTGCCCCGCGTCAAGAACCGTCATCGAAATCCCCGCCTGATTACAGTATCGCTGCGAGCCCTCTACCTGCTCGGTAAACGCCACCGATGCATTCCATCGCAAGAAAACCAACTGGTCCAGCGATGCAGGCGATCCCCAATCGGCGACACCGGCCGCGCGGGAGCTCTTGACGAGAATGCCCTTTCGGGGATGACGCTCTACCAGATCCTGACGCTCCAGTTCCCGCAAGGCCGCCTGAACCGTAATGTGACTGACATCATATTTCTCGCAAAGCCTGCGAACCGGATCGAGGAATTCACCGGGTTGATAGACGCCCTTCTTGATCTCCTCGATCAACTGGTCCGCCAGCCATGTCTTCAATAAGCCCGTGTTTCGATCTTGAGGTTTCATAAATGCGCCTTTGCCTTCGACTTGGTAAGCGATGCCTGATCACTGTGCATCGACTATGTTTACACTGTAACTGTACACGGCTTATCTGTCAAGCCCCTACTTTGGCCTATCTGGCTAGCTAAAACGTTTTAGTCATAATATATTTTTTCCTTTCACGCGCAATTGCATATTTGCAAGACTGTTACCACGACAAGCCAGGTGCCCACAAAATCAGCCTGACACCTGCACAGCAACCTGCACAGACCCCTGCCGGTCTTCATGCCATTGCTCGTGATTCTCGTCTGGACGGGGGAGACAAACCTGAACCATGGCACAGAGGGAGATATCGGCCATCGTAGAGACAACGCTGTACGAATCATCCCCAGGATGGACGATGCGGCCCCCCGTGGATACAATCATCAGGACATCCCATGACAGTTCCAGACAGGAGCTTATCCGGGTAATATCGAACACAAAGGATTGCCGCTATGACTACCTGGTCTTCTGGACGACTGTTTTGCCGCATGGCAAGTGTGCTCGCGATTATGGGTTGTGCTGTTCTACTGGGCGGTTGCGCGGGCGAGGTAGCCGAAGTGTTCCCGCCGGCAGTGTATAAGGATGCCATCGTGCTGGACAACGGCCAGGTTACTGCGAGCATCAGCTTGCGCATCGGTCGAATCGTCACGTTCGGGCGGTCCGGCGGCGAGAACATGCTCTGGCTGGAGTCTGAACAAGAGCTTGACGAGACCCGCGAATTCGAGAAGAAGGTATACAAGAAACAGTGGATGAACTATGGCGGCGACAAGATCTGGCCCGCTCAGCAGACCATGTGGCTGTTCATAATGGGCGGGACCTGGCCGCCCGATCTGAGCATCGATGGCCCGCCGTGGCGGCTGATCCGGCAGAACAAGAACAGCCTCGTCATCGAAAGCCCCACCAGCAAGAGTCTGCACGTCACTATTCGCCGCGAGATCACGCTGGCCGCGAGCGAGGCCAAGCTCGTTATCCGCAACACGATGACTCGCTCGGCGCCGAGCCCGTTCCCCGTGCAAATCTGGTCCATAACGCAAATGAACTGGCCGGAATACTCCCTGCTCGGCGTGGACCAGCGGCGTGACGACATCAAGGCCGCCTACACGAACCTACACGGCAATAAGAGTATCAACAAGGATGACGTGACTGAAATGGACCGGGCGATTCAGTTCGCACCCGAGCGAGACCTGCTCTACGCGAAAATAGGAACGCTGGGGCGTTGGGTGGCGGCCGTGTTCGAGAAGGATGTGTTCGTGCAGGATGTCGACTACGTGCCCGGGGCATGCTACGTGGACGGTTCGTCCGTGCAGTTCTACAAGGAAGAGAAGTACGTAGAGCTCGAAACTCTCAGTCCCTGCGTTCATCTCAAACCAGGCGAGTCATTGAGCAACGTGGTAACATGGCGACTGATCGAACGCCCAGCGGGCGCACCGGCTGCGGACATCGCCGCGAAGATCCAAGCCGCCGTGAAGTAGTTGCCACGCTCGGTTATCAGCCCGCAATAACGATGCGGACTTGGCCTGCTGCCGCGGTGAATGTCCATTTGCCTGGCGATACGCGTGTGACGTCTACAGGGCTGTCGCCGGAGAAAACCTCGACTCTTCGCACCTGCTGCGATGTGCAAACCGCAAAGCCACTTGGCCCATCCGCCTGGAAGTTGAACAGGGTCCTTAACTCCACCGTTGCACCAGCAAAACAGTAATCACTTAGACCACTTCAAACCGAACCGTTCAAAACCTTCCCCGCACAAACCGATAAGCTTGCCCCAACAGCCAATCCCTTGTCAGGCATCTCCATATACGCTGATACGTTATGTCAATATTGTCACTTGCGAAACTGCATCCGGAAACGACATTATCACGCAAGCCTTGAGCTCTGGCACGACCACAAAGCCCGCAAATCCATACCAATCCGTCTAAACAGATGTTGACGACCGCCTCAGCGTCCTGTCAAATAGATCCAAAATATGTTCTTGTCCGCAAAACAGGATGTCGTGAGAAAAGTACCGTTGCAACCAACATTGAGCATACTCAGCCGTGGTTTTCGGCTGCGGCCGCGCGTTTTCTCGCGTCAGCCTGTCAGTTCTATCAGTATTAACATCAGAGCACAGTGGCTCCATGAGGATAACGGGATCGCTACAACTTGCCCCTCAACGAGGGGCGTACTTCGATTAGATAAGGATATCCGCCATGCCCAAACATTCGGACATTGACAAGGTACTCATCATCGGCTCGGGCCCTATCGTCATAGGCCAGGCCTGTGAATTCGATTATTCCGGAACGCAGGCGTGCAAGGCCCTGCGTGAGCTTGGCTATCGCATCGTGCTGGTCAACTCCAATCCCGCGACGATCATGACGGACCCGGGACTGGCCGACTCCACATACATCGAGCCGCTGACAGTGGAAGTAATCACGCGGATCATCGACAAGGAGCGACCCGACGCCCTGCTGCCAAACCTCGGCGGACAGTCGGCATTGAACCTTTCGTCAGAACTGGCCAAGGCGGGCGTTCTCGACAAGTACAACGTGAAGATCATCGGGGTAAAGCTAGATGCAATCGAGCGAGGCGAGGACCGGACGGCATTTAAGGAAACCATGGCATCGCTGGGCGTAGACGTACCCGACAGCGAAGCAGTCTTCACCATCGACGATGCCGAGAAGGCTGCCGGCAAACTTGGTTACCCGGTGGTAATCCGCCCGGCTTACACGATGGGCGGAACCGGTGGCGGACTGGTCTATAATGTTGAAGAGTTGCGAACCGTCGCCTCCCGCGGGATCGCCGCAAGCATGATCGGCCAGATTCTCGTTGAGGAATCTGTCCTCGGCTGGGAAGAGCTGGAACTGGAGGTCGTCCGCGACGCCAAGAACCAGATGATAACTGTCTGTTTCATCGAAAATGTCGACGCGATGGGCGTTCATACCGGCGACTCGTTCTGCACCGCCCCGATGCTCACCATCGACAAAGACCTGCAGAACCGCCTGCAAAAACACTCCTACGATATCGTCGAAGCCATCGAGGTTATCGGTGGGACCAACGTACAGTTCGCACACGATCCCAAAACCGGGCGAATCGTCGTTATCGAAATCAACCCGCGAACCAGCCGCAGTTCCGCGTTGGCGTCGAAGGCAACCGGGTTCCCCATCGCGCTGGTATCGGCCAAGCTCGCCGGCGGGCTAACGCTCGACGAGATCCCCTACTGGCGTGACGGAACGCTGGACAAGTACACCCCGTCGGGCGATTACGTGGTCGTCAAGTTCGCACGATGGGCCTTCGAGAAATTCAGCGACGCCGAAGACAAGCTCGGTACGCAGATGCGAGCGGTCGGCGAAGTAATGAGCATCGGCAAAAACTACAAGGAAGCCTTCCAGAAGGCCATCCGCTCCCTGGAAACCGGGCGATATGGCTTGGGATTCGCCAAGGACTTCAACGATCTACCGCTGGCCAAGCTCATGGAGATGCTGGCCTATGCCACCAGCGAGCGGCAGTTCATCATGTACGAAGCCCTGCGGAAAGGCGCCACGGTTGAGCAACTGCACGAACTGACGTACATCAAGGCATGGTTCATCGAGCAAATGGCTGAACTGGTCGCGTTGGAAGAGGAAATTCTCGCCTGCAAAGGCAAGGCACTGCCCGACGAACTGCTTGCCCGTGCTAAACGTGATGGTTTCGCCGACAAATACCTGACAAAGCTGCTCGGTATCGCCGCCGAAGCCGACATCCGCAACCAACGGACAGCTATTGGCATCGTGGAAGGCTGGCACCCCGTGCCTGTCAGTGGCGTAGCAGACACCGCATATTATTACTCCACGTATAACGCCGAAGACTTGGTCCAGACCTCAGATCGCAAGAAGATCATGATCCTCGGTGGCGGGCCCAACCGCATCGGCCAGGGAATCGAGTTCGACTACTGCTGCGTCCATGCCGCATTCACCCTGCGAGACGCCAATCTCGAAACCATCATGGTAAACTGCAATCCGGAGACGGTCTCGACCGACTACGATACGTCGGACAAGCTCTACTTCGAGCCGCTGACAGTCGAAGACGTGCTGAGCATCTACCAGAAGGAAAAGCCCGAAGGCGTCATCGTGCAGTTCGGCGGACAGACCCCACTGAACATCGCACAGGAACTCGCCGATGCCGGCGTGAACATCCTGGGCACCAGTCCCGACATGATCGACCTGGCCGAAGACCGCGACCGGTTCGGAAAGATGATGACCAAGCTGGGCATTCCAATGCCCGAGTCAGGCATGGCCTCCACCGTCGACGAAGCAATCGCCATCGCCAACCGGATCGGATATCCGGTTATGGTGCGTCCATCGTTCGTCTTGGGCGGACGAGGAATGGAAGTAGTCCACGATGAGGAGATGCTCCAGCATTACGTGACCGCTGCTACCGATGTTACCCCCGAACGTCCCATCCTCATCGACAAGTTCCTCCAGAATGCCCTGGAAGTCGAAGCCGATGCCCTCTCCGACGGTACGGACGCGTTCGTGCCCGCAGTCATGGAACACATCGAGCTTGCCGGCGTGCATTCCGGCGACTCGGCCTGCGTGATCCCGCCAGTCAGCATCTCCAAGCGGCACCTGGATACGATCAACGAATACACCGGTAAGATCGCCAGAGAGTTGAATGTAGTCGGCGTCATGAACATGCAATACGCCATTGCCGATGATGTAGTCTACGTGCTGGAAGCCAATCCCAGGGCCTCGCGAACCGTCCCGCTCGTGTCCAAGGTCTGCGCAATCCAGATGGCGAGAATCGCAACGGAGCTGATCCTGGGCGCCAAGCTCGCCGACATGAACCTGACGCACAAACCCATCCCCCACTTCGGCGTCAAGGAAGCCGTATTCCCCTTCACCATGTTCCCCGAAGTAGACCCGATACTTGGCCCGGAGATGCGGTCCACCGGCGAAGTGCTGGGACTTGCCGACTCGTTTGGACTGGCGTTCTACAAAGCACAGGAAGGCGCCAAACAGTTCCTGCCCGCAGATGGCACGGTGTTAATATCCGTTTCATCGCGAGAACGCCCAGCCGTGCTCAAGGCCGCACGGCGATTCCACGAGCTTGGAATGCAGATTATTGCCACCGAAGGCACCTGCGATTTCCTCAACTCCCAGGGAATCGCCACCAAGTGCGTCAACAAACTCCACGAGGGTAGACCCAATGTCGTCGATGCGATCACTAACGGCGAAATTCAACTCGTGATCAACACCCCCGTAGGAAAGCTCAGCCAGCACGACGATTCTTACATCCGCAAGGCAGCTATCAGGAACAAGATTCCTTACATCACCACGCTCAGTGCCGCCGAAGCCGCCGCCGAAGGTATCGCCGCACTTCGCAAAGGACAGAGTGAGGTTAAATCGCTGCAGGAATACCACGCTGGTATCTGTTAATATGGCAGTCTGAATCTACAAAAACACCGGACGGGACCTCAGGGTTCCGCCCGGTGTTTTTGTAGCATGAGCAACTTGACTTGCTAGCAATGACACGCTTTTATATCACGCAATTACGCTTCGCAGGAATTTTGACGTAGCCACCGCATCACCGAGAACCAGAAGCTCATCGAT
Organism: uncultured Phycisphaerales bacterium; assembly: GCA_965369385.1. Lineage (GTDB taxonomy): Bacteria > Planctomycetota > Phycisphaerae > SM23-33 > SM23-33 > CBDUQP01. Next base: position 16,440 of record CBDUQP010000038.1, on the reverse strand, counting down.
CTTCTCACGGTTGGCCTGCAGGATCGCATCGAACTTGCACAGCCATTCGATACTCTCCGAAATTGCACCCGTTGCATCCTCGCGATATGGGTACTGGTCCATGCTGAGGTATCCATCGTATCCGCATCGGTCCAACCAATAGAGAATCTCAATGTAGCATATCGAATGGATCGAACCGACGATCATGTCATCGTCCCACGTGGTGTAGTTATCGTTGAAGTGCATGTGGAACAAGCGATTCCCCGCCCGCTTGGCCAGCACGATAGACTCGGCAACCACTTCGCCCGCGTTGAACGCGTGGCCGGTGTCTATGCAGACGCCCACATTGTCGCAACCGGTTTCCTGCGATAGCAGCAGCGTATCGGCGACCCGCGCCAAATAGCTGTGCGTTCGCGGCTCCTTCGGCTTGTATTCCAGAGCGAAACGCAAGTTCGGATATTCCGTAGCACATTGGCGCACGGCCTGGCAGAACCACTCACGCTCTTTCTCATAGTCAGCCGTCAGCAGATAGTCATACCCGTCCTGCCCCGGCCAGATGTTGATCATATCGCAGTTCATCTCGCAGGCGACATCACACATGGCGCGGGTGTAATCGATTGCCTTGCGCCGGACATCGGCATCCTTGCTGCTGTAGCTGCCCTTGGCATAGACCGGGTCCGCAAACAGATCAGGAATGATCGACGCGCAGGCAATACCGAGATCGTCCAGAGCCTTCTTCATCTCGGTGGCATTGTCCGGCTGAATATCCCACGTACCCACCAGCTCCATACCTTGCACATGCGGTATCTTCGCGGCCCGCTGCAGCATCTGCTCGGTCGAGGGATTGTCCTTGTATCCAGGGCAGAAGCGGTCGCACGTGTTACCGAGGTTTCCGAGGATGATGGCGTATTTGCGATTCATGATATCTTCCTGTTGCACTATGTCAGTCAGGAACACTACACGATTCCTGCCTCACATGGCTTGATCAATAGCCCATACAGAGATAGATACTCTCGAACCGGTTGTCAAATCTTTCCCTCTCGTCACGTCGCGTTTCTTACGGTTTCAGATTCGGGTTTAGCGGTGCATCCGTGCGAAATGGAGCTGCCGGCAAACCCGCTCCGTTATACAGGTTACATGCAGGATTTCCGCCCCATGCGTAGCGCACAACCTTGGGCTTGGGCACTTTCGGACTCCACACAATCACGCTATTACCCTCGATCTTCGCCTCAGCCCAATGGAACTTCTTGTCTTTACCGGCGATAGCGAAACCAATCGGCTTATCGCCATCTTTCACCTTCAATCCGCCATCAGTGTGCACAAACAATACGCGAACCTTCCCGCCCTTACGTTTCATCGCAGAATAGGTCGGACCGGCATACGGAATCTTCTGGCCGTAAGCCTTCACGCGAGCCGCCAACGCAAGACGCTTACCGACATCCTGCTTGTTCAGCGGATGAATGTTCTTCGCATCTCCAATGTCAATCGCAACAGCCATCCCAGTATTGGGCAGCACCAGGGCCATCTCCTGGGCTTCCCGCAGACCGGCCCACCCATGCTCTTGGGGCTGGGCAGAACGTGGATAGTAATTGGCTAGCTGCACGAACAAGAACGGGAGCTTCCGGCGGCCCCACGCTTTTCGCCAGGCGCGAATCATTGCAGGGAATATCGTGCGATACTCGGCCGGGTTGCCGGCGTTGCTCTCGCCCTGGTACCAGATCACTCCCTTGATACCGTATGGTATGAACGGCGCGACGCCTCCGTTCCACAGACCGGCAGGCTGAAACATCGCGGGATTCCCCTTGCGGTAACGATTGGGGTACTTGGCGGGATCCTTGGTCTTGTAATACTCCGCCCACTGCGCATCCCAACCGGCGAGCGATGCCTTTTGATGGGGGTACTTCTGCAACAATTCACGCGGACACCATGAGTAAATCGCAGTCCCACCCCACGATGAATGTATTAGACCGATGGGAACCTTGACTGACTTCTGCAACTCGCGGGCGAAGTAGTATGCCACAGCCGACATTGGCGCAACGGTCTTCGGCGAACAAACGGTCCATTTGTAGCTCTTGCCTCGCAGATCATCCTGCGGCTGGGAGCGGAGATGGGCCCAATCATAGTTCAGATGAAAGAAGCGGATGTTCGGATAATTGGCGGCCGCTATTTCCTTCTTGGGATCCTTGGCCTGCTTGACCTGGACCGTCATGTTCGACTGGCCGCTGCAAAACCACACGTCCCCTACCATCACGTTGCGGAACGTCAGCGTAGTCTTGCCGCGAACCGTCATTACATACGGCCCGCCAGCTTTGCACACAGGCAGACGAAGCTTCCACTTTCCAGATTTGTTGGCAACCGCGGCGGATTGCTTGCCATTGAATTCCACAACGACCTTCTCGCCGACAGCGGCCCATCCCCAGACAGGAATCGGCTTGTGGCGCTGCAGGACCATGTTATCCGCAAACACCTTCGGCAAACGAACGTCGGCGCCGGCTGCTCCTGCAACGGTCAGAATAATCGCCAAACCACAGTAAACACGCAACTTCGTTAAAAGACTAGCCATCACACCTTACCTCTTAATAGTGATATACGTATGGGAAGAGCCACGCCGCCACTCCGATGCGGTCCATTCTATCACTTGCGTCTATCGTTTGCGCCGCATAAAAACCAAGCCAACAAGCCAAAACAGTTCTCCCGCGCCTGCATTGCTCTCGGAATGATTGCAGGAACTCTTGGGATAACTCTGGCAGCGGGGTGAGTCACCTGTTAAGAGAGGCAATGCAAAAAACTGAGATCAGTACACTGGAATCAATGAACGTGGTTTCACGGAGAATATGATGGATAACACGATATCCCCAAAAGACAGAAACAGACTTCGCGAGCTGGCCCAGAAAAGATTGGAGCTGGCCGGCAGTGATACAAATGTCGAGCGGCGTGAGCAATGGTGCAAGTACGGCCGCTGCGAAAACGACCGCCCGCTTCTCCTGGTCGAGACACAGGCAGTCATAGACGACTTCATCCGGGATCAGGATTTCCAATGTGAGGGCGAATTCGCGCGTTCACTCGAATCCCAATTCCTCTGGAGCCTGTGCAACTATGACTTCATCAAAGATGACCATGTAATAGAGCCAACCTGGAATGTTGGATGGCATGTCAGTTGGGGCGATTGCGGAGTCGAAACGATCATGCATTCGGCAGAATCATTTGAAGGCTTCGGTGCCAAGACATGGGAACATCCCATAAAGAACCTGGACGACGATCTGGACAAGCTCAAGTTTCGCCAGCCCTCCGTTGACAGGTCATCAACAGCTCAGCATAAGGAAGCCATTGAAGGGGCATTTGGCGACATCCTGGACGTACGTTACAGGATGCACCAGGAATGGTCTTACGGAATGACCAACGAGGTGATCAAGCTGATCGGGCTTGAGAACTTCATGCTTTACATGTACGACAATCCCGACGGGCTCCACCGGCTGATGGCATTCATGCGGGACGACAGGCTCAAACAGCTTGACTGGCTTGAGCAAGAAGGCCTGGTAACGCTAAATAATGAAGAAGACTACACCGGTTCGGGTTCGCTCGGCTACTCGCACGATCTCCCGGCGACTGAAGAGGGGAAGAACGGAAACCCGGGCATCTCAGACTTGTGGGGCCTGCTTGCGTAAATTAGGGACGGTGCCTTATTTAATTCGCCTAGTCCGAAATAGAAATATATAAGGCACGGTGGGGCTGTCGAAAGAGACCCAAAATTAGGGCGGTGCCTTATTCAAATGTGAATCCGCCTCGCCTGCGAATTAAATAAGGCACCGTCCCTAATTATCAAGGCAATTCGGGTGAATTGTCGAGTTTTCATGACGCAGACGCGCAGGTGAAAGGCCCGTATGTAGCAGGAACAGCTTTTTCAACGGGCTGCTAGGTAGGCACGCTCACTGATGCCAGCACATCGGTGATGATGTCCTGTCTGCTCGTGCCATCGTAGTTGCTCTTGGATGTCAGTATCAGGCGATGCGGCAGGACGAAGCGGGACATGAACTGCACATCATCCGGCAGCACGTAGTCTCTGCCAGCGGCGAAAGCCGCCGCCTGCGATGCCCTGTTCATCATCAGAGCCCCTCGCGGACTGACGCCCAGTTTCAAGCGAGGATCATCCCGGGTGGCTTGGGCGATCTGAACGATGTAGGCGCACACACTTCGATCAACCTTCACCTGACGAACCTGCTGCTGCATCTTCGTTACTTCGTCGCAGGTAACCACTGGTTGCAACTTCGCCAACGGATGAGTGTGCCCGTGATTCTCCAGCATGCCGATCTCGGACTCTTCTTCAGGATAACCCATGTCAAGCATCACGCAGAACCTGTCAAGCTGTGACTCGGGAAGCGGATATGTTCCGTGAAAATCCACGGGATTCTGGGTAGCCAGAACCAGAAACGGCGAGGGCAACTCGTGCAACTGCCCGTCAATAGTTACCTGATGTTCGTTCATCGCCTCCAGCATCGCAGACTGCGTACGCGGCGATGCGCGGTTGATCTCATCTGCCAGCACAATATTGCAGAAGATAGGCCCACGACGAAATTCGAAGTCAGCCGAGCGCGGATTATATAATGATGAACCGAGAATATCCGCAGGCAGCAGATCGGGAGTGAACTGTATGCGATGAAACTGCGCATCTACGCTCTTGGCCAGTGCCTTGGCGAGAGTGGTCTTGCCTACTCCGGGCACATCCTCTATCAGCACCGATCCGCCCGCTAGCAACGCGATCACGAGCGTCTCGATACACTCCGACTTACCGTAAATGACGCTCTCGAGATTGCTCCGAAGAGCCGCCAGTTGCCCGGCCGCTTCCGTCGATAATTGCGATGTGACCACTCAATGCTCCCTGCGCCGCCGGCGTTTGCAAGACTCTCAATCCAACTCGCGCCCGCTCCTTTTCCCTGCAAGAAGCAGACGTTCTACGACAGTATTCGTACTTTTAGCGTATTGCTGACTCCATCGCAAGTGGTTTATCCCGGCCATCCGCCCGCCAATGGCCGAGATCCATGTACCATGTGCGCTGGCGTCATGTGACCATCTGTCGATTCCCATACACAAGAGGCATCACTGAAGCATATCTGCCACAAATAATTGATTACACTATTGTTACAAACACCATGCTGCAGACCCGCACGCACACCCCTGGCAGGGAGTCCGCCAGACAAACTCCTCCTGCCCCATCACCAGAAGGCTGCGGTAAAGCCCGCCAGCGCAAACCGGTTGCAATCCCCCACTCTGACGAACAGGAATATGCTGGCATGAATCCGGCCTTGATGATTGACACCTACGACAGTCTTCGTATATCCTTTACACACTCAGAGGATCACCCCAAAACCCGATGTGGAAGAACACTATGCCTAATCCAAGCACCCCCGAGCCTACTGATGCTGAACTTGCCATATTGCAGGTTCTCTGGCAGAACGGAACGTGCACGGTTCGCCAGGTGCACGAAGCACTCCGCGCCACGCAGGACACCGGCTACACCACGAAGCTCAAGTTGATGCAGATCATGACCGCAAAGGGACTGCTCCGCCGCAACAAGGCCGGGCGATCACACGTATACGAAGCCGCCGTCACCCGCAACAGAACCCAGCGTAACCTCGTATCGAAAATTCTCGACCGCGCATTTGAAGGATCTGCATCGGGCCTCGTTATGCAACTCCTCCAAACTAAGAAGGTCTCAGCCGAAGAGATGACAAAGCTGCACAAGTTGCTGGAAGAACACTCGCAGGAGCATTGAACAATGATGGCAGTCTCACAACTAACATGGACAGCACTGGACCGAACCATCGGATGGGCACTGGTGCACTTTACATGGCAAGGCGCGATCATTGCAGCCATGCTCGCAATAGCCCTGCCCCTGCTGAAACGGCGATCCGCACAAGACCGATACCTTGCCGGATGCGTAGCACTCTGCCTCATGCTCGCATGCCCCCTTGTAACCGCGTGGAAAGTCTGGCAGGACCAATCCGAAATCGCCAGAAATGCCCCCGCCAGAGTCAGTCCCGCCCATATGGGCAAGACACTGCCCGGGAGATCAGTAGCAGCCAAGCCTGTTCCGCTGAAAACGGCTGCATCAAAGGCTCCAACTGCGCCGCCGGCAAATCCGGTAACAAAGGGCACCGCTGGCAAATCGAAACCCGTAGCTGCCATCGCGCCGACTGCCGACAGGAAGACCGCCCAGGCAAAAGCCGGCGTCAAGACCAAGGCAAAACGCAAACGCCGTCCACCAAACGCAATGGCAAGATTCATCAACCATGCCATCCCATGGATAGTGCTCGTATGGATATCCGGGGTGGCCGTTCTGACGGTGAGATTCTTCGGCGGATGGGTGCGACTGATGGGCACCGTGCGCGCCGGAATACCTGCCGATGACGCCTGGCAACATCGCCTCAGTGCGATGGCAGAGCACATGGGCATTCATCGCCCGGTTAAGCTCATGACGTCGATGTCTATCGCCGGGCCCATTCTCATCGGTTGGCTCAAGCCGGTTGTCTTCGTGCCGGTGTCGGCCCTTACGGGCATGAACTCCGAACAGATATCCGCAGTGCTCGCGCATGAACTTGCCCATGTGCGACGATGCGACTTCCTTGTCAATCTGCTGCAGAGCATCCTTGAAGTGTTCCTGTTCTACCACCCTGCCGTCTGGTGGGTATCACGCAGGGTGCGAATCGAACGCGAACACTGCTGCGACGACATGGCGGTAGCCACCTGCGGAAACAGTCTCACATACGTCCGGGCCCTTACGGAAATCGAAGAACTTCGCGGATTCCCCGCCCGCCCCGCCGTAGCCGCCGCCGGTGGCTCCCTCCTTGGCAGAGCACACCGCCTGCTCGGCCGCAATCCGGACAAAGTCAAACGCCCGTGGCGTCTGAGAGACTGGATAATAGTCACTGTCCTGGTAGCGGCCATACTGGCGCCGCTGGCACCCAAACTCCTGGGATACTGGCAGTGGCATGTCCAGTCCAAGAACCTCGCTCGCAAACAGAAAGAGCAGCAAGCCAAGACTCGCAAGAGAATGCTGAAGGCCCGAATCTTCAGCAATGCTTCCAGCGGAAAGCTGGACTCCCTGCGACAAAAGCTCCACGAGCATCCCGAGTGGATCAACATAATCGACCGGCAGGGACGGACCCTTCTGCACAAGGCGGCCGGGAGCCCCAAGGGCGCAGAGACTGTCGCCTTCCTGCTGGAGAACGATATCAAAACGGATATCCGCGACAAGCAGGGACGCCTGGCGACCCACTATTACACTGGTAGCCCAAAAACCGCTCAAATATTCGTGTCGCACGGGGTCAAGCTGGACGTGTTCGCTTCCGCCGGCCACAACATGACCGAGCAACTGGCGAGGATCCTGAAAGATGATCCATCGCTCACCGGCGCTACCGATCCGTCAAAACGCACAGCGCTTGACCACGCCACAGAAACACAAGCAACCGAGGCAGCCAAACTGCTGCTGAAGAGCGGTGCAAAGCCCAATATCTACTGGGCAGCAATGCTCTCTATGCCACAAGACATCGCTCGCATAGTGAAAGCCGATAAGACCGCGGCATCAAGCGAATACGCCCGACGTGCAATTCACGAGGCCGTCGAAAAAGGCGACACCGCCGTCGTCCAGGCACTGCTGCAAGCGGGCGTATCGGCCAATAGCCTGCTGAAGGGCAAACCCCGCCTGCTTCACACCGCGACGCAGAAGAACAATGCCGAAATCGCCAAGCTCCTGCGCGACAGCGGCGCAACGCCCGTGCTTACTTACAAAGTAATGAACAAGGAGAACGGCAAACCGCTGGCAGGGGTCAGTCTGGCCCTTTACACTACCGGCAGCAACCCAACATCGCGAGCCACCACCGACGCGCTCGGCGTGGGCGTGCTCGACATCCCCATCAAGACTCCGCGATATACGAGACTGGACGCCAGCAAAGCCGGTTTCGTCTTGCTGCGAACCACCTTCACCCCAGGTGCGATTCCGCCCTCGATGACAGTCAGCATGGAACCGCCTGTCGCCATTGGCGGCATCGTCAAGAACGAGCAGGGGCAACCGGTTCCCGGCGTAACGGTGAGCGTTTCTTACCATCCGTCCAGGTCAGTCGGCACACAAACGATAGCAAGAGTTCCCCGCAAAAGCGTCAAGACCGACAAGAATGGCAAGTGGCGATTCGTCGGAATGCCCAAGACTTTCGATGGACCGGGCCAACTTGACCCGCCGAGGATATTCGTGCAGCATCCAGATTACCTCAGCGACTTCTTGTCCAGAGGCTGCATTCCCATGCCCGTCACACCGATGCCCGCAGTGGCGAAGCTGAAGGACCTGACCAGCGTGATGATCCTGAAAAGGGGTATTACGTTCAAAGGTGTCGTGTTCGGCAAGGACAACAAGCCCGTGGCGGGCGCTACCGTTTCCGAGGGCGACTCGAACTGGAATGCGCGTAAGACTACCACCAACAAGGCAGGCCAGTACGTATTGGCAAGATCCAAGCCCGGCTGGTCGAGACTCAGCATCACGGCCCCTGGATACGCGCCCGAATCTGTGAAGGTTCTCGTACGCAAGGGAATCAAGAATCGGGATTTCCATCTCAAAGTCGGCAGAACAATCAAGGCTCGGGTAGTGAACGCCGCCGGCAAACCGATAGTCGGCGCGGGAGTTCAACCTCAACTCGGACACAGCAACTGGCTTGATGTGAGCATGAAGACCGATTCCACCGGAAGATTCACATGGAAGGAAGCCCCGCAGGAAGAAGTGAAGTTCGACGTATGGGCACGTGGCTATATGCGTGTCACCAAATTCCCCGCAACGCCTTCAGACAAGGAATACGTAATAACGATGTATCCGCCGCTGAAGATCAGCGGAACGGTAGTCGACGCCGAAACAGGCAAGCCGATCAAGAAATTCTCCCTGCTACCGGGAATCAGTTGGAATCCTGATAAAGAACCATTGACCAAAACGCACTGGCAATACCGTAACATCAGGCAATTCGCCAATGGCAAGTACACGACATCATTCAACCACCCATATCCTGGGCACCTCCTGCGTATAGAATCGCCTGGATACACACCCTCGGTCTCGCGTGCGTTCAAGAAGGGTGAACACGGGAATCTGACCTTCCACTTCAAGCTGATCAAGGGAACGAACATCAATGGCACCGTCGTCCTGCCGACCGGCAAGCCGGCTCCTGGGGCTCAGATCGCTCTCACAACAGGCAACAACCTCCAGGTATACAACGGTCGCTTTCGGCATCACGGAAATGCACGGATTGCAACTTCAGATTCTGCTGGCAAGTTTTCCTTCCCTGCAGAATGCGGCCAGTGGCGAATGCTGATCTTGCACGACTCTGGATACGCCGATATCAAGAGTGAGCAATTGAAGAAATCCAAGGTGGTAACATTAACACCTTGGGGCCGAATAGAAGGCATTGTCAAGATAGGCACGAAACCCGCCAGCGGCGCACAGATGTCCGCATGGCAAGTAGAAAGAGGCCAGCACTTTGGCAAGCCAATGCGGGTTTACTGGCAGTACAACGCCAACGCCGACAAAGACGGCAAGTTCGTTTTCGACCGCATGATGGCGGCTGAGTTTTCCGTTTACAGACAGATTCAGTGCGGACCAATGCGGTACACAAGCAGTGGTTCGACGCGGGTGACAGTCGCCAGCGGCAAGACGCTGCATATGACAATTGGCGGAACCGGGCGTCCCATTATCGGCAAGGTAAAACTGCCGGCAAGCCGAAGCGATCTGGCATTCACCAACGGACACTCCTATATCTCCACGAAAATATCGCCTGCATGGAAAGTGCCCGTAGTGCCCGCAGACTGGAACACAATGTCAACGGCTGATCGCATGAAACACGCCGCAAAGGAATGGAAAGACTTCGATCTCGGCAAGAAAATAAAACTATTGGGTGAGAAACTGAGAGCAAAGCGCAAACAGTTTGGCTTGTTCATCTCAGATGATGGGACATTCCGGGTTGAAGACGTACCGGCTGGCACATACGAAATAAACATAACTCTGATGGAACCGGGAAGACCTGGCTCGCACATGTCCGCAGCCATGATCCGCAAGGACGTTACCATCGCAAGCATGCCCTCCGGACGCAGCGATGAGCCGCTAGATCTCGGCACACTGCAGTTGGTTGCTGTCTCCAATTCTGCAAGACAGGGACTGGCCGCCGCTGCAACACACACGTCAACCCAGGCAGCCACATCCCAACCCGCAAAGAAACCTGCCACTGCCAAGCTGCCGATACTGAAAGCAGGCCCAGCCGCCGGAACAGCCCCAGCAGCATTTGTACTTTCAAGTAAACTCGATTATCCCATGACCCATGATAGCGATGATTGCCTCACTGCTATCGATTCGTCCGGCAGTATGATATTCCGCATAAACAAGATGAACTTCCCTGCGGGAATCAGCACGATAGCTCTCGACGAGAAACGCGATTCGTTCTGGGTAAATGAATATGTCAACAAGCGTATCTTGAAGTATGACATGAGCGGAAAGCTCTTGCTGCAGATCCCCGATGTGGCCGCACGCTCTCTGACCGTCCATGATGAAACCGGCAATTTGTGGCTCATAATCGCCCCCGAAGACAACAAGGGCATGGTGAAGTTCGCAGTGCAAATCTACGATCCGAGCGGAAAGCTTATAGCGACGCCAGACGTCAGCGGCCATAAAATGGTCTACAATGCCGAAGACAAGGCGTTCTGGATAACAAACAGCATGGAGATTATCAGGCTCTCTGCCGATGGAACACTGCTGAACCGTACACCGATGGCCCCATGGTCCATCTTCTCATTCACTACCATCGCCGGGCAGAAGAACGTCTGGGCAGGTGAGTACTCGCGATCAAAAGATCATCGACATCAAGAATACAGATTAGCCCTTGTTACCCCAGACGGAAAGACACTCACTACAGTTGCGTTAGGACAGTTCCGCCTGGGAGTCATAGCTTGCGATCCTAAGACCGCCGACCTGCTTGTGTCATCTGCCTATACCGGTTTTCTGGCCCGCGTATCTTCGGACGGCAAGCAGGTGTGGCAATATCCGTTCGCTGCGACCGGCGTAGACGTGGCCGCCGATGGCACGGTGTGGGCCGTCACGAAGAAGAACATCCTCAAGCTTGACTACAGTGGAAAGGTGCTGTCGAAAGTGCCAATCGGACTAAAAGCCAAGCGGTCCTGGATTGTGGCGATCAAATCCAAAACTGTCGCCACAAACTAAACATCACATGCTCTTGTTGGGCATGGACTCTTGCAGGTCTGCAACATCCGCTACTGTTGACACACAACCGTAGCGGATTGTTGCATACTGGCGGAACCACACCGCCGCAACCGTCACCGCAGGATCGTCCGGAAGTTGGGCCGATATTCTGCCGGCAAACTGGTGAATCGTCTCACCGGACCTTCTGGCAAGCCCGCGTCTGCCCATGCGTCCATCCATCTTGTTCAGCAATCGCTGTAATGTCACCAGCAGTTCGTCGGACTTGCGCAAACCGCAGCCGCCCCTTCGCAAGCGTCTACGAAATACCACCACTGCAAGCAACAGCACAATCACGCCGAACACACATGCGACAATTGGAATCGCAAGCAAGCCCAATACTCGCCTGCAACACCATCCCATCACGCCGACGACCCCATCCTTGCGAGCCGTCACCTTCAGTTCCTGAATACGAAACTCCACATGCTCTGCCAGCTTCGCAGCCTTGCAACGAGGCTTGGGTTGCCTGTTGGCGGCTGCACTTCGCGAACTTGTCGCCTCCACCAGCACCCACCTGCCCTGCGCATTGTCCCATGCCTCCACCCAGGCGTGTGCATCCTTGTTGCGGGCTATCCAGTAATCGCCGTGGATCGATTGCTCGTTGACCACAAAACCGATAACGTATCGCGTCGGTACGCCTCCAAGCCGCAATAACACCGCTGCCGCCGTAGCGAAATACTCGCAGTGACCGGCAGACTTGCTGACGAGAAAATGTGTCAGAGGGTCCTTGTCCGCAGGCATCTTCACGTCGAGACTGTACGCATGAGTTGCCCGAAGGTAGCTTTCGACAGCGTACATCTTCTGCGAAGCCGTTATGCACCCGTCAAAGACTATCTCCTTCAGCTTGCCGATCCGGGCATCCATATCGGCAGGCAACGCAAGATGCAACTGACGCTCAACCCTGCCCAGCCTGCGAGGGAGATAATCGCTATCCATCGCAAGCGAGTAGTTGTCGCCTGCTTCGACGGCTGCATCCACCACTCCCCCTGCTCCGACGAACACTTTCTCGACGTCGGCCCGAACCACATACGTGCCGGCAGGCGAAAACACGCCACACACCGTTTGCGCCAGCCAGACATCCATCACATTCACATCACCAGAGGCCTGCCTGAGCACGAATACGTTATCATCGCCCGCGCCAGGCAAGTCCACCGACTCCGGCGAAGCCGACGCCTGCACCCTCTTGCCCAATCGCCGGGTCCACCATCGCGAACGCCGATAACGATCGAACACGCGAATCCTCATGTACCCAGGCACCTTGTCGCTGTAGACCCGCAACGCCGGTACGTTGGGATCCATCATCTTTATCTTCTCAACATTATTCAGATCAGCCTTGCGGGCAAACAGAGACTTTGTGGACTTGGCCTTCTTGTCGGCCTTGTCGCCGTGTTTGCCCCCACCTGACGCGAGCCGGCTGTCACGCACCTGGTCTACGTGCTGCTGATCCCATATCATTGGGCCGGCAACCCAGCCCGCAGCCATGGCCGCCGCGATCACAGCCGCCCCCGTCACGATACGTCCCGACCACCAACGCCTCTCACCCCGCAAACCAACAACCACCGGCCTGCACCTTGCCCAATACGCAGCGGCAAGCGGAATGTACGCCGAGAGCATGAGTACGTTGGATTGATAGCCTTCCCTGCTGTCACCTACATAGGGCTGGCACAGCAGCACGCCAAGGCACGCCAGAGGCAGCATCGCTGGCATGCTGCTCCGGGCAGATACGTAGAACTGCAGGACCATTACCATGAGAAAGCATTTGGCAACGGGCACTGCCTGCGACTGGAACTCCTGCCCGCCAACCACGCTCGATATCGCCCCAAATCGCCAATCGATTACTATCGCAGTCCACAATATCAGCGTGACGATCACTCGCCTGGAAGGCCGCAGTTCCCAGCGAATCCTGCCCGGCAAACCAACCAATCCGGCGCCGCACAGTATAACTGCAAACGTCACATCACCTGACATACGCCCCAAAACCGCGCCAGCCAGCAGGATCAGCGCCATCGCTATCAGTCGCTGGAAGATCATAATTCACACACACGCCCTTGCTCCACCTGCACGGCGTCCACCCGCATGAACTTCGCCGGACAATCCTTCGATTCCACCAGCGGATATGACGTCTGCCCGTCACGAATAATCACAACCCGCACGCTGCATCCTGCGTCCAGCGATACGCGAACCAGTTGCTCACGTATCGGGTCCCAGTCCAGCAATATGAATACCGCCGAGGACATTGAGCCGAAGGCACCGATGATGCTGGGCCGGGCTGCCAGCATCATGTCCTCGCGATTCGGCTGCAATTCGGCGAGAACCTCCAGCACGTGCTCGAAATCCGTCACGTGCCTCCCCGCCTGCAAGGTCTGTAAATTCGCGCCTATCGCGAAGATATCCAACACGCTCTCACCGTCGGAAACACTCTCGGATATTCCCGCTGCCAGGCTTATCGCGGCCTCCAGATCGGCGAATCCCAGCTCAGTGGGGCTTCGGTCGAGCGGAATATGCGTATCAAGAACGAGTGCAATTTGCCTGAAATACTCCTGGTGATACTCCCTGACGATCGGCTGGCCGAGGCGGCCCCATGCCTTTGCGTCTATACGCTTCAGGGAATCTCCGGGTCGGTATTCCCTGTTGCCCAGATACTCCGGTGATTCGCCAACATTACTCGTCAGTGCTATCCCGCCCGGGTGGTATCGCCTGTGTGACTCGGTGTCGCCCATCGCTACCGAATGAAACCGCGGCAGTACTACCAGGGACCGACAGCCGCCACTGCGACGCCCCATGCGGAACAGGTTCAGCGGAAATGTGGAGAAACACCAAGGCGAGACCAATTCATACACGCCTCTGCGAAGTAATTCTATTTGAATATCGACGCTTATGGTCTCACCTGCGCCAATGCGCCGAATAGACATGCTATCGCCAACTGCCTTCACGCCATCCGGTAGCGAAGGAAACTGGAGCGAGACATCGTAGGCTGGAATGAATGACGTGTTTGTGATCGCAAAACGCCCGGTGATGGTGTTTCCTGCCATTGCCTTCGATGGGATTTCTGCCGAAACAGTGACCCTCGGACGAAAGATAATCCCCAGCAGCAATACGAGTACATAGAAGCACACCAATGTCATCAGTAAACGCCCGCCAGCCACCGTTGGCGCATACGCACCGGCCACCCCGGCCGCAATCACGCCAACCGACAACGCCCAGCCGGGCCTGGTAACGCCGAACCGCAACGCGCCAAAGAGACGCGGCACGAACCGCTTCAACTTGTCTGGTAGTGAGTCCCTCTTGCTGCCCATAGACTATGAATTCTAATCGCCAGCGTCGCAGTTCTCAAACCCAAAGAAATTGCTATATCTCTGCCGGGGCTTTGTTAAAGACAAATCAGGCGGTTGCGGGATGCCTGCTCAGGCAGTTCTGGGATATGCTAAGCGTGGAAAGGCGGAGTCTATGCAAAGAGGAACACTACATAGATTGCCCAGAGAGGATAAGAGGATGAGATTCTAGTGCGAACGCCAATGGAACCCTACTTCGATTCATCATCGACCGATGCCGGCTCGATCGTTGCCCCGTTTATCTGTGGCGTGGCCAACGATGCCTCTGCCTTCACCTCGTCAGATGGTATGCAGTGTCGAGCTTTCTCAAGCTTCACCGCGAAGGCTTCATAAGTTGCGTACTTGCTCCCCACCATTATGCGACAACCAACTGCTGTCCCTACAGAGAGTGCTCCCAAAACCACACAGGAAAGATCGGCCCACAGTACAATCCCCAAGCCTAGCTTGTAGATATCACAATTGTTATTCGAAGCGATCTCCCCGACCGAGGGCCAGTCAAGCGACCATACATGAAAGCCTGTGGAAAATCCGGCAATCGTAAACAACACGATCGGAATGGGTAACGCCAATGCCCAAACCAGCAGGCTAACTTGTAAGCCGAAATGGAAGAATCTGGCACCTACCGCCAGGCCACGGTCATACTGTTCTTTTGACTTGTCGGTGATTTCTTCCATCTGTGATGCGGCGCAGTCCTTGGCACTCTCCAAAATCCCAGCGTAGAATTTGCGAAGGTTAATCACAGCTGTATACGTGCAGCCCGTTACAGCAATAACAATTGATATGATCGCAAAAATCGCCAAGTTGAGACCCCTTTAAAAACATTAATGATTGTCTTTAAGCCGCTTCCAATGCCCATCGAATCGCGACTCCGCAAGCCCCGCTTCGGTCACATTGTCCATATAGACCAACGCCTTAATATCCTCTGACATTGATTCAGCGGTGACCGGAGCCTTGTGAACTTCTTCATCGCGCAGCATCTTGCGGTCAGCCACAAGAAAATGGCGAACCGCCATGCCTTCGTTGATGCTGGCTAACTGCACCTCAACCTTTTTAGGATGCTTCTGCGATAATTCACTGAGAATGTCGGGTACGGTATCGCCTATGATGATAGCCCTACATACTGACTTCGCATCATCCACATTGTTCACAATGCGATCGATAGCATTGCGGAAACTCTGCTTCAATGAGTCCAGCATAAGTCCGCAACCTGTCCCCGTAAATATGCGAATGCTATGCCTAGTATTATCGAACATCTTCTCGGTCAGGCACAACGCATGAAGATAATTGCTATTCTGCAGCGGTCGCGAGGAAGTAAACAAAAATCTGTCATCAGAGAAGAATGATCTCCATCCAAACTCGACATACAATTCGCCAGCTCTGCCAATTTTGAGACTCTTATCCTTGTCTGACATGTCATGCATCGCTTTCTGCACCCCAACAACAGTGGTCCCGTTACCCATACTACGAACACCTTCCTTTGATCGGTTAACCAACCACTTAACTTTAGCGGATACTGGCAAGTTAAGAAGTTATGCTGTGATCCAACCGTTAATGACTAGCCTGGAACCGGTGATATTAAATTCTCCGGAACCTCAGGTCGGCCCTCTCTACCGGCCGAGCCTGTACCTAAAGGGTGCAGGCAAGTGATTTGCTGACGATGATCGTACCATAATGTCAGCCCTGTCGTCAATATAATTCACTGTCACAAGACGAAACAACGAGGACGCCGGGGGGGGGGGGAGCACGTACCCTCTCCGGCACGGATCTTTTTCGCTACGACCCGCCAAGTCGCTTGCACTTGTCAACAATACAAACAAAATCAAAATGAGTCAAGTTGCAACCAAGCTGAGGCTG
>CBDUQP010000037.1:0-25935 GCA_965369385.1 uncultured Phycisphaerales bacterium | reverse complement strand
ACCACTATTTCCGGCGTGATCACGGGCACGGTTCGCTGTCCGATAAGCGATCCCTGACGCGGATTAAGGTGAGACAGGTTGCTGATGGCGGCGTTCACCTGCTCAAGACTGCGGCCGGTGCGGCGCGCGATATTCGGCAGGCGATTCATCTCGACATCCCGAAGGAAACGCGAAACGAGGATCAGTTCCAGTTCAACATCCTTGCCGACGGCTTGTTCTGCCCTAAGTTGAAGTGTGAGGCATTCCTTCAGATCGCGAGCGCCAACGCCTTTAGGCTCCAGTGTTTGCACTATGACAAGTACTTCGACCAGGAGTCCGGGATCGGTTGGTGGATGTGTTTTTGTGGAAAGATCGCCAAGGGAAACGCGGAGGTATCCGTCAGCGTCCAGATAGTCGATGATCAGCTTGCCGGCCTGGCGTCTTTCCGAAGTCATCTCCACAAACATCCACTGCTCATGGAGATACTCATCAAGCGATTGCTCGTGAGCAGGCGAATTGGCCATCGCCTCCAGCTTGCGATCCTGCCCATCGCCGGTGTCTGCTGCTTTTCGGAAGGGCAAGTCGCTGGTGATCGTGTCGGCGCCATACTCCTCTGACAGGTCGCTCAGGCGTTCGAAGTCTTCGGAATTGTCGCCGGATTCCTTGACGACCATGTCCTGCTCGCCGCGATCGGAGTCGTCATCAGCCGGCTGCATGGGAGCTTCTTCATCCACACCCGCAGCCTCGGCTTCCAGAACGGGATTGGACTCCATTTCGGTATCGATGCGTTCGAGCAACTCCATCATGGGAAGCTGGAGGATCTCCATTGCCTGGATAATCCTTGGAGCCAGCTTCATCTGCTGGTCCATCCTCATGTTTTGAGTCACATCAAGACGCATATTGCTCAGAACCGTTCTCTATCTCTAAACCTTTGCCAATTAAACAGAAACGTGCGGACGTGGCCTCCGGTCCGCCCACACATACCAGCATAGAAACCCGCCAGTGCAAATACAATGCCTGACTGCGTAACCTTACCATATTCTTCCACATCGGCAATGCCCCCGCCGCCCGCCAGCTTGATATAAAAATACCTTCCGCGTAGACTGCACGCGGCATATACAAGGCTTTGGGGCAGAAGGAGTTGATATGACAAATGCACGCGACGAACGAGGGCTCAGCAAACCAGGAGCGATACGTGCATACGTGTCACTGTGCCTCGTGACTGTTGTGATCTCCTGGATTGGTGCAGCTCTGGCGCCGTATCTCCATATTGGCCTCGTTCGCACGGTCGCGCCCGGCACAGAAGACCGCGATCCCCTGCCGAGAAGATACCATGATTTACGTGCACACATGATCGAATCCGGCCAGACAGACAGCAATGTGATATCCAAGGCATGGGACGAGGGTTGGAAGGATACCAGATCGAAGCTTCGCGAGAGAAGTCAGAACTACCCATCCGAGCCCCTTGCCGTCAATGCCTGGTGGGGTGCAATTCTCGGCCTCGTGGCGGCAGTCTTCTGGGGCAGGTCGATGCAGCGACGACTGGAGCAGGGCCAGCGGCCAAGCGGGGTCGGCCGAGGCGTACTGATCGGATGCATTGCCACACTCTTGCTCCATCTGCCCCTGTCCATGTGGCTCGCTCACGTCTTTCACGGACTTCCGGTGCTTCCGTTCAATATGTCGAACCCTCCCTTCTGGACGCTATTCGCCAAGACTCTAACTCGGGGCCTCATGTTTGGCCTGCCTATCAGCATCGTGGCCGGTGCAATCAACGGCGCCGTGTTTGGGTGGGTCTGGTATCGCATCTGGCCGCCGACAGACAAGAGCAATAGGACAACGAATGAAATGCCGGAACCGGAGGACGTCACATGACTGCCCCCACCGCTGGCCAGCTTGATATAGAAATACCGTCATCGTAGACTTCACGCAGCATAGGGCTCGGCGGCTTCTCGCCAGGATGTGCGCGTCTAACTTTCTTATTAGCTTGCCGTCAAACCCCGGCCGGGCGGGACTTGACTGCGGAATGATGTAATTGGCCCACGCATCGTTATAGTCGCAGACAATTCGATCGTAACTGTCCCGCACAAGCTCCATCCAGGGCCCCTACAATCAGGCTTCGCGACGTTCGTTTATTGCGTCGGAAAGGATCGTCTTGTTGGCATATTCGATCTGTCCGCCCGAAGGCAGGCCCCGCGCAAGGCGAGTTACCTTCACATCGAACTCTTTAAGCCACTCAACGATATACAAACTCGTAGCGTCACCGGCAATAGTTGGATTGGTGGCGAGTATCACCTCGCTGACGGCGCCCGCTCGGACCCGCTCGATCAACGCGTCAATCGTAAGATCTTCGGCATCAATACCATCCAGCGGCGCGATGTGCCCCATCAGCACGTGATACGCTCCGTGATAGGTCCCGGTGGATTCCAGCGATATCAGATCTTTCGGCTGCTCCACAACGCATATCATCTCGTGATGGCGCGAGGAGTTGGCACAGATCACACACAACTCATCCTCCGCCAGATTGAAGCAACGCTTGCACGGGCGAATGTTGGCCTTGACGTCCGTGATTGCCGTCGCGAGCGCGAGGGCGTCTTTGTCGGAACTCTTGAGAATGTGAAACGCCAAGCGCTCGGCCGAACGTTTTCCGATTCCCGGAAGCTTGCCGAACTCCGTCATCAACTTTTCTATCGTCTCACCGTAGGCCGTCATTCTCGCGTTCCCGTATTCCTTTTCGTGTTCCGCGTTCTTTGTGTTCTGCGTCTTGTGCGCATCGGCGCCTTGCCCGCAGCACTGCGACGCCTGAACGTGATAACCGCCACGATCACCGCGACCAGAATCATCGGCACCAGCACAATGCCCAGGCCGATAATCACGCCAATATCGCCCATAGCGAACGTCTTCGAAATGCCAAACAGTATTCTGCTCTCGTCAGACGGTGACGTGAAAGTGGTCTCAAATACATATGTGCCGGCCTCGTCGATCTCGAAAGTCCATATCGACTCGCAAGACATCGTCTCAGTCTTAAGCGAGACCTGCCCATCCGCCGCCCGCACCTTTATCAGCCCGGTTTCAGTAGCGAGCTTGCACGACATGGTCGGCAGAGCCTCTGGACCACTATGAACCTTGCCGCCGAATGTGTAGCGAACCATGTTGAAGACGGTATACTCGCCCGGCTGGGACAGCTCCAAAAAGGCCCTCTCGCCGGCAGGGGCGACATGGAATTCTCGCCCCATCAACTCAAAGATCTTGCCAACCATAACACTGCCGTCAGCCGCCGCGAACACCAGAAGCGCAATCGCTATCCAGTACCCCGCCATGCCCGGTTTCCTAGGCGCAGCGGGTGCAGCGGGTTCAGCCGGAGCGTGCATTTCTACAAGCACAGGGTACACTGAATCGGCACTCTCGTTCTCATTGGGAGTCGGGTCAGTCATTTGCTATCCAATCCGGTGCCGCGAAGAATGCGACATCGCATTACTTGCCCAGCAGGCCGGCCAGCCCGCCGAGATCCATTCCGCCTGTAATCTCGTCCATGGCTTCTTTCGCCTGCGACGCCGCTGTCTGTTGCGCCGTGGAAACCGCCGCCTTGACGAGATCTTCCAGTATCTCCACATCGCCTTCTTCCAGCAGCGATTTGTCGATCTTGATCTCCATAAGCTCAAGCGTGCCAGACACCGTCGCACTCACGACACCGCCGCCTACTGCCGCTTTGTGCCGGCTATTGGCGATCTGCTCCTGAACTTCCGGCAGGCGAGTCTTCATCTGGCCTGCGATCTTCATTATCTTGCCTATGTCACCGAACATTTCTACTCCTGATCTTCTTCTTCCGCATCCACGTCGGCGACTTCGTCGTCCGAGACGGCTGCGAATTCTAGGGATTCTTTCTTGACGGAGATCATCTCGCCGCCGAACAGGTCCGTCAACGCCTTTATGCTTGGATCAACGCCGATCTCCGTCTTCTCGGCCGTGCTCAACCCGCCAAGCAGCTTGTGCACCGTCTCGGACGCATCTGCACCCTCGCCAGCCAGCAGTTCCACCGTTATGGGCTTTCCCGCAAGGTCGCTGATCGCCTGGTTGATCTGCTTGGCAAGCGATTCAACCCCTCGCCTGCGAACCGCCTCCTGCTTTGCCGGGCAATCCAACGTCAGCACCTTCCCGTCAAAGCTCCTGACCGTGCCAATCGCCATCACGCCCGCCACTTGCCCCTGAAACGCAGCCGCCAACGCCGCGGGAACCCGCTTCCAGTTATCCTTCAACCACGCTTCATTCCACTGGAGCTCAATTTCTTCAGGAGCAGGGGACGGCAACTCCTCAGCCGGCGATTGGCGAGAAGGTGAGGACGATGGCGAAGAAGATGGCGTATAACCGGCAGATGTGCTACCTGCCGCCGAGTTCACCTTTTTTTTTTGACCCGCACCCGACCCTGTCGGAAGCGAGCTTGAAATGCCCTGCAAGCGTTCGAGAATACTCTCGGGGTCTATGAATTTGTCGGCTTCGGAGAGCCTGACAATCGCGGCCTCCAGTAATGCCCGCCCGAGCGAAGATCCTCGTATATTCCGTCCCGTCGCTTGGAGTATTCCTACAGACTGCACCAGTGTGGGAACGCTGAATCGTTTGGAAAGCTCTCCAATATGCTGCTTCTGAGATGCAGGGAGTTCTATCAGCTCGCTGTCTGCGCCGCAGGTAACTGCGAGCATCATGTTGCGGAAAATCTCGCCGAGGGCCTCTGTTACGCTCCCAAGCGTAACACCGGAAGAGAGAATCGCCGCCAGTTCAGCCAATGCTACCGCTGTGTTCCCGTCGGCAATCGCTTCTGCAATGGCGGCCATCCGCTCATCGGGCGGCGTTCCGAGAATTCTCACGACTTCACTATCTGTTACGGAATCCGACCCGGACAAGAGCTGGTCGAGCAGGCTCAGGCCGTCCCGCATGGAACCCGCCCCCGCTCGTGCGATGCGAAACAAAGCATCGTCCTCGCAAGTGACGCCCTCCTGCTGACAGATATGCTTGAGATGATCGGCGATCTGGGCAGTGGGTATATCGTGGAAGTCGAAACGCTGGCACCTGCTGACGATAGTGGCAGGCAGTTTTTCGATTTCGGTAGTGGCAAATATGAATTTCACATGCTCGGGGGGCTCTTCCAGCGTCTTGAGCAGGGCATTGAATGCCTCTTTTGTGAGCATGTGAACTTCGTCGATATAGTAGACCTTGTAGCGACTTCTCGACGGGCGAAATATGGCGTTTGCCCGTAGTTCGCGGATTTCATCAATACCGCGATTTGACGCACCGTCGATTTCGATAACATCGACATCGTCCCCACGCCCAATGGCAATGCAGGAATCGCACTCGTTGCAGGGTTCGGTGGTGGGCCCGTCGGAATTCAGGCAGTTTAATGCCTTGGCGAGGATGCGTGCGGTGGTGGTTTTGCCCACACCGCGAGTACCAGTGAAGATGTAGGCATGGTGAACCCGGCCTACCTTGATTGCGTTAACCAGAGTTTGTGCAATATGTTCCTGGCCTACGACCTGATCGAATGTCAGGCTTCTGTACTTTCTTGCAAGGACCAGATACGC
Organism: uncultured Phycisphaerales bacterium; assembly: GCA_965369385.1. Taxonomy (GTDB): domain Bacteria; phylum Planctomycetota; class Phycisphaerae; order SM23-33; family SM23-33; genus CBDUQP01. The sequence goes on along the minus strand of CBDUQP010000037.1, from coordinate 20,386 downwards.
CATCGCAGACTCTCGCTATCGAAAGGAAACTCCCCGCCACCAGGCCACTTGGGTCCGGAAACGGACAAAAAATGCCGTGCGCTCCGCTTCGAACACACCCAGCAAGACCCGAAAGACATCATGGCTCAGGTCAGGCGACCCTCCGGCACACGCTGTAACACGCTTATGGCTGCTTCCTTCCGGACCTGACCAGATTCACGGTACAACGTTGCAGAGGACCCAACCATCAACACCACAGGCCCAACAGGTATCCTGCCAAAATGAAGTCCTCGGCGGAGCACTCAGTCCCGCTATAGCGGATTGCGGGTCATCCCCGAAGGGAGTCAGGACACCGCTAACGCCCCACCTAGCACGGCGGAAGCAGTGTATCCAAAGACGCCTCAACAGGCAAGCCAGAGACGCAAAAATCCTTTGAGCCTGAAGAGATAGCCGGGAAATACGCTTGAGGGACACCACATTCTTCCAATTTCGCCGGCTTCCCGCGGACACATGGGAAAAAAATGCGCAAGTGAAACCGGGCACCAAACATATGCGACCTGGCTTGCCCGGAGCCCCTTGTTATGATTTCAAGATTCCGGATCGCCAAAAGGCAGCCAAATCGTAGCCTGAGTGCCCTCACCCTCGGCACTTGCCAGCTCAAACCGCCCGCCGTGCCGCTCGGCAATCTGCTTGACAATCGGAATCCCCAAACCAACTCCGAACCCTTTGGTACTGTAGAGTGGCTCAAAAACCTTGCTTATCTGCTGAGGGGGAATTCCCGGACCCCGGTCCGCAAACTCTATCGCCACTCCCTCACCCCTGACGAATGTGGAGACCCGCAACTCCATTCGCTCCGGATCGTCCGCGAAAGTCATCGCGTGAGAAGCGTTATCAGCCACATTTATCACGCACCGGCGAACATAATCCCGTGCCATCGGAACATATCTACCACAATCGAAGCTCCTTATCAGCTCTATCTGACGCGGAATATCGATATCGTCAAACACCTCCGCCAGCCACTCGTCCACATTGGTAAGCTCCATATCCAACTGGCGCTGACGCGTATAGTCCAGCAATTCCTCGATAATCCGATCACAGCGAACGATATTTCGCTCGGCCCGCTCCAGCACCTGATCGATATGCTCCGAAGGTTCTTCGATTAGTTGACGAAGTGTGTAAAGCGATGAGCGAATTGTGCTCAACGGGTTGCGTACCTCGTGACTTACCGTTGCAGTCACTCGCCCGAGCATCGCAAGACGCTCGTTCTTGACCACATCGCCCTGGGCATCACGAAGCTGCCCGGTTCGCATGTCTACCAGTTCCTCGAGCTGCTCGCCATGTTGCTGCAGTTCATTCTCTGCCCGAGATCTCGCAAGGACTTCTTCTTCAAGCTTCTTACATCTTGCATTCAGATCAGCAGAATTGCGATGTATCCGCTCAAAGAGTTCGTTGAGAACTTCACACAATCGCTGATATTCCTCCGGACCCGGAGGGTCAACAGTCATGTTCATGCTTTCGCCATTACCCGCATTGACACACGAAATCTGCCCAACCAGCATACCGACAGGCCCGCTGATCGTCACGTGTGACAGTCGCGCTGCAACCAGGCCCGCCAGCAGAACCATCACAACAATCGCCCCACCCCCCCACAATACAATCGGAAGCATTTCACCATTCACGAAAGCCCCGGAGAATCCTACGTATATCGCCCCAAGACTTCGCTTGCCATCCGAAATGAGCAACGCACTCTCGTATATCCCGTTCCTGAATGCGACGGGGTTAGAAAGATTGTCCGGCCAGGCGTCAACAATCGGCAGCTCGGGTGGGACACTCCTTGCCCTGTGATCTTTGTGGCTGGCGTGATAGAGAATTCTGCCCGCCTTGTCGGATATGAATACATGAACAATACCCGCCCTGCCTGAAATAAGCTGGTCCAGGCGATCCTGCATTTGCGGTACACCGCGAAGCCGCCCTGAACGGGTATTCGGTTCGAGCATACTGCGTATAGTCTCGGCAACCGAAAGTGCATGTGAAGTATTCGAACGAATCAGAGCAGATCTGACCAGCAACATGCACACCAGCAAAAATAGCGCACCGCTCACCATCGCCAGCAACATGGCGGTTCGCACCAAACGACGCCGAGCGTTTTCCGTCTTGCCTGCCAAAACATCCCCTTACGATACAGAGCTGCAAATGGTCTCGTATATTATAGCTCCACAGCAGCTTACGGGCAGCAACAATACCGCACAATTCCCCGGCCCGGCAAACTCACGCCCCCACAGCGAATGCCTGGTGTGCGAGATGCTTCTCCGGCGGTAGTAACGTGACTTCTCATCAATTCTTGTGGCAGCCTTGAAAGTGGAAACTCCCAGCGGCAAAAAACGGACCACAAAGAAACGGATTGAACAGGTGAGCAGATGATTCGCCACTCGCTTCGCTTGTGGCCAGAAGACCGCTGGTGAGCGGGCTTTCTGGGGCTCCAGTCAGGCGACGGATCACGTCCTTGTTGTTTCTCCTGCTCAACTGTTCTACTGCTCACCTGCTCTGTGTGCGAGGTCTCTTTCCTACCAGAAAGAAATCTCGTACACAATGCCTACCTGCCTCTGGCATAACGCTTGTGGTCGATGCCGAACGCCTTCAGACGATACCGCAAAATGCGCCCGGTCGTCTCCAGTTCTCGCGCCGAAGCGGCCACGTTTCCGGATGTCCGCTTCAGTGCATCCACAATAATGTCACGCTCAAACATCTCCACCCGGTCCTCCAGACTGCCCGTTCCGACCGTTCCCGACGCATCCGCCGTCTGAAGCGTAGGCGGAAGGTGATGCCCCTGGATAACGCCCTCAGTGCTCAACAGCACTGCACGCTCAATGCAGTTCTCAAGCTCCCTCACATTACCCGGCCAGTGGTACGCCACCATCATGTTGATAGCCGGCGTGGATATCCGCCGCACATCCTTGCCCATGTGTTTCGAATAGTGCTCCACGAAATTGTCAGCCAGCAGCAGGATATCGTCCTTGCGATCACGCAGGGGTGGGAGGAATATCGGGAACACGTTTATGCGATAGTACAAATCCTGACGAAACGTCCCGCTGGCTACCATCTCTTCCAGGTTGCGGTTCGTCGCGCAAATTATGCGAACATTCACTTTTATGGTCTCATTGCTGCCGACCCGCTCAAACTCGCGTTCCTGCAGAACCCGCAGCAACTTCACCTGCGTGGAAAGCGAAAAATCGCCAATTTCGTCCAGGAATAGCGTGCCTCCATTAGCTTCCTCTATCCTGCCGATACGGGCCTGGATCGCGCTTGTAAACGCGCCCTTTTCGTGTCCGAAAAGCTCACTCTCCAGCAAACCTTCGCTCAGGGCTGCACAGTTTACCTTCACGAACTTGCTCTTGGCTCGCGGACTGGAATAGTGAACCGCCAGGGCTACCAGCTCCTTGCCAGTGCCCGACTCACCACCAATAAGCACAGTAGTATCACTGGCCGCCACTTGGTGAATTGAACCGTACACCTCTCGCATGGCTCCAGAGTTGCCTATGATATTCTCCGGCCTGAAGCGATCTTCAAGCTGGTGCTTGAGGCTGACATTTTCGTCTTCGAGCGATTGTTTCTGGGCAGCTACGTCGCGACGCGCCTTGACGTTTGCCGCAATTGAACTGGCGACAACGCTTAGCAGACGCACGTTCTCATCAAGATTCACGCTCTGATCGTATTCGCGATCCGCAGAAAGCGTCCCGACCACACCGGTACCGATCGAAATGGGCACGCAAAGAAAACTTGCTTCGCCTTGAAGCTTCTTTCGCCTCTGGTGAAGACGATCCAGAAATACTGGTTCTTCACTAACTCTCGGGATAACCGCAGGCGTGTTGCTCTGCACAACACGCCCCACCACACCCTCGCCAGCCATGAAACGCACATTGCGTCCCTTTCGTTGCGACACGTTGTGGGCTGCCTGGAACTGCAACTCCTTGCCGTCAGGCGATAGCAGCAGAATCGTCGCGCGCCTGAGGCCCAGGTCTCTGTCCAGCACATCCAGCACTTCCTCAAGCATTTGCTCCTGCCTCATGTCAGATACGAGGATTCGGCTTATGCTGTACAAGGCCTCCAGGGACCTGCCATGACGAGCAGAGTCAGCAACTTCCGGTTTTGTTTGAGCGGTATCGGTCAAGATGGCATTCCTATGTCTAATATAATCGTCGCAAAACGACACCAATAACATCATACTTGTAACCGAACAGTCAGTTATTTACAAGATTGTCATTCTTTCTGATCCTCTTTGCAAAAATGGCACTTTCGGCACCATCCTCATTTCTGAAGCCAGGCCCAAAACGTCTATTTAAAGTCATATCCAAGAGTTAACAACAGAGATAACGCCACTTGAAAGTGTTATGCTGGAAATTGCACTGAACGGCGAATACGTACTGGCGAAGAAGGTAATGACGCAATCGGTTAGATCGACGTCATCAGTAGCTACTTTCTTACGTTTCTGTTACTATTAGCTCTCTGGTTCGACATTTATGTAACTTTAATGACTTTTGCCGATAACTTCCGAACAAGGCCTATCACCTTTAAATAGCAGCATTTAAGAATACTTATTGCTATTTGGCACGGCAAATGCATTGAATGTCAGGCGGTTACGATCTATGCGAGATGCCTGTATCCACCATTGAAGCTCGCCTTGCGGCGACCAAACATAAAACACGTAAACACGATTCCAAAAACTTCCAGGAATCACAAACGAGGTCCCAAAATGGCTAACGGTAACGTTCGTCACAATGCAATCGACTCCATCAGTGATCTTCAGCCTCAAGGCGGTGCGGTGGACTACCATAACACTGACATCCGCGACATCTTCGCAGAGCACGTATTCTCCGAAGAAGTGCAGCGTCTGCGTCTACCCAAGGAGATATTCGAAGCGCTTCAGTCAACGATAACGGCCGGCGAGAGATTGGGCGCGGGCATTGCCGATTCGGTAGCACTGGCGATGCGGGACTGGGCCATCGAACATGGTGCGACCCACTTTACCCACTGGTTCCAGCCCATGACCGGCAAGACCGCCGAGAAACACGACAGTTTTGTCACTCCCACCGATAGTGGCGAGGTTTGTGCCAAGTTCAGCGGTAAGGATCTTGTCCGCGGCGAGCCCGATGCCTCAAGCTTCCCCTCGGGCGGCCTGCGTGCAACGTTTGAAGCTCGCGGATATACTGCGTGGGATCCTTCCAGCCCGGCATTCATTCTTGAGAATCCCAACGGCGCCACGTTGGTCATCCCGACGATGTTCCTGAGCTGGACCGGCGAAGCCCTCGACAAGAAGACCCCCCTGCTGCGTTCCATGGAATGCATCAACAAGCAGGCCATGCGTCTGCTCACTTTGTTCGCAAACCCCGCCAAGCGTGTTCTTACCACCGTAGGCGCCGAACAGGAATACTTCCTGGTGGACAAGCATTTCGTCTTCGACCGTCCCGACCTGCTCAATACGGGCAGAACGCTCTTCGGTGCCAAGCCGCCCAAGGGGCAGGAGCTTGACGACAACTACTTCGGAGCAATCCCCGAACGTGTGCTCAGCTTCATGGCCGAGGTCGAATTCGACCTCCTGCGTCTCGGTGTGCCCATCAAGACCCGTCACAACGAGGTAGCCCCCGGGCAATACGAACTTGCTCCAACATTCGAAACGTCAAACCTGGCTACCGACCACCAGATGCTCACGATGGAAACGCTTCGCAAAGTTGCCGACCGCCACGGACTTGTCTGCCTTTTGCACGAAAAACCCTTCGCGGGAATAAATGGCAGCGGAAAGCACAATAACTGGTCGATCACGACAGACACCGGCGAAAACCTGCTCGAACCCGGCGACACGCCGCACGCCAACGCCCAGTTCCTGGTGTTCTGTGCAGCCGCCGTGCGAGCAGTACACAAGTATTCCAGCCTCTTGAGGCTCTCAGCTGCCAGCGCCGCCAACGATCACCGCCTCGGGGCAAACGAAGCGCCGCCGGCGATTATCAGCGTTTTCCTGGGCGCCCAGCTCAGCGATGTCTTCCGTCAGCTCGAACAGGGACCGGCAAAGAGCAGCAAAACGGCGGAACACATCCAGGTTGGCGTCTCCATGCTGCCCCAGCTTCCGCGCGACGCGGGAGACCGCAACCGCACAAGCCCGTTCGCCTTCACAGGCAACAAGTTCGAGTTCCGCGCTGTTGGTTCCAGCCACAGCGTTGCCGGTGCCAACACCGTGTTGAATACCATCATGGCCGAGTCGTTCGACTTCATCGCCACAAGGCTTGAAGCCGATGTGCAAGCCGGAAAAGACTTCAACCAGGCGGTCGAACTGTTACTCGGAGAAATCATCAGGGAACACAAGCCCGTGCTGTTCGATGGTGACAACTACGCAGCCGAATGGGTCACAGAAGCCGAAAGACGCGGCCTGCCCAACCTCACCAGCACCATCGACTGCGCACTGATGGCAACAGCCAAGGAATCGGTCGAACTGTTCGAAAAGTACAACGTCTATACCGAACGCGAACTGCACAGCCGCCAGGAAATCATCTTGGAGAACTACGCAACCACGCTCGGAATCGAAGCACAAACCGCATCGATGATTGCACACACGATGATCATCCCGGCTGGATTCGCCTACCAGAAGGATCTTGCCAACGCCATTGGTTCAGCCAAAGACCTCGGCATCGAAAACACCTACCAACTTGAACTGCTCAAGAGCGTTGTAGACACCTGCAGCGCATGTCGAGAAGCAGCAGTCGAACTGGACAAGGCCATCGCAATGGCAACGGACGGCGACGCCTACGCGGCCGCCAAGTATCAGCACGATGTCATAATCCCTGCGATGGGCGAAGTTCGCAAGCACGCAGACAAACTTGAACTGCTAACCGACGACAAGCACTGGCCTCTACCGACTTATCGCGAAATGTTGTTTATTCGTTAAACACTTAACCAACAACAATATACACTTCAACATTCCAAGGTCCGAGGCGTCAGAAATGGCAGCCCCGGACCCTTTAACACCCACAAAGACCAAACCTGTGCAAGCATGCTCGCTATTAGTATTTCTTATCTTAGATATCTCCTTTATTTTACTTCCTTACATGTAATGCTATCTTATAATCACATATAGGATGCAAGAAACAGACCTACACAACGGCAGACAAAGCCGTCAATCAGAAGCAGACTTCCCATGACCACAAAACAACCCAAAGACCGGGGCCTATACGAAGCCCGTCGGGAACACGATGCTTGCGGGGTGGGCGCAGTTGTGAACATCAACGGTTCACGCAGCCACCACATACTGCAACTGGGAAACCAGATCGTACTTAACCTGCAACATCGCGGGGCGGCGGGAAGTGACGAGTCCACCGGCGACGGCGCGGGAATACTGTTTCAGATACCTCACGAGTTCTTCGCGGACGAAGCAAAACACCTCGGCGTCAAACTCCCTGCTCCCCAGGCATATGGCGTGGCGATGGTATTCGCATCGAAAGACCTTAAGCTGCGCAGCAAGTGCGATAAACTGCTTGAGCAGGCAGTAAGTCATTACGGTATGAAAGTGATGCGATGGCGAGATGTGGAAGGCAACAGCGATTGCCTCGGTCAGCTCGCACGCGAAGTGGAGCCTTCCATCAAGCAGGCCTTCATAAATGGATGCGGCAAATGTGGCGACCAACTCGAACGATCGCTCTACATGGCACGCAAACGCGCCGAAAGACTTGTCAGCGAAAAATTTGGCGACATTGCAGAAGACTTCTACATAGTATCCATGTCATGCAGGACCATCTGCTACAAGGGCATGTTCCTGTCACCGCAGTTGTTCGGGTATTACACCGAGTTATCCGACGAGCGAATGCTCACAGCGATGGCTGTCGTACACCAACGCTACAGCACCAACACTTTCCCAAACTGGAAGCTCGCCCAGCCGTTCAGGATGGTCGCCCACAACGGCGAGATAAACACCCTCAGTGGGAATCGTAACAGAATCCGCTCACGCCAGAGCAAGATGGTTTGCGAGCTACTCGGAGACGATCTGACCGACTTGCTGCCCGTCCTCACTGACGGCCTGAGCGACTCAGCCCAGTTCGACCAGTGCCTGGAGCTTCTCGTGCAGGCGGGCAGGTCTGTTCCTCACGCGATGATGATGATGGTCCCCGAAGCGTTCGGCGGCGCCTATCACATCTCGGCCGACAAGCGGGCGTTTTACGAATATCACTCCTCCATCATGGAGCCCTGGGACGGGCCCGCGGCGATGGTGTTCACCGATGGCAGGATCATCGGCGGAACGCTGGACCGCAACGGCCTGCGCCCCGCGCGTTACGTGGTAACCACCGACGGACTGATGGTACTCGGCAGTGAAGTGGGCGTGGTTGAATTCCCGCCCGAGAAGATCCAGCAGAAGGGGCGTCTTCAACCGGGCAAGATGTTCCTGGTAGACACCGAAGAAGGCAGGATCATCGTAGACAACGAAATCAAAAGCAAGATCGCCCGCCAGAAGCCCTACCGCAGGTGGCTGGAGCAGAACCGCATTGAACTCCGCGGCCTGTATAACGCATCCAAGCCCGAACCGATAGATCCGGCCAAGCTCACCGAATGGCTGCGAGTGTTCCGCTACAGTCGCGAAGAGCTGCACACCGTGCTCAAACCGATGGCCCTCAACGGCCAGGAAATGCTCGGATCGATGGGCAATGATACCCCGCTTGCGGTATTGAGCGACGAGCCAAAAAGCGTGTTCAGCTACTTCAAGCAACTATTCGCCCAGGTCACCAACCCGCCGATAGACCCCTATCGCGAGGGAATCGTAATGTCGACGATGCTGTTCACCGGCAAACGTCGCAACCTGCTTTCGGAAACGCCCGAGCACTGCAAGCAGCTCAAGCTGTCGCACCCGATCCTGACCAATGAAGACATGGAGCGTCTGCACACCGCCGACCGGGCCGACTTCGGCGTCGCCACTGTGGATGCACTGTTCGACATGGACGGCGACAACCCCGCCGATGCCCTGAAGCAAGGGTTGGAGCAACTGGTTGCCGGCTGCGAGGCCGCCATTCGAGGCGGGGCATCACTCGTAGTCATCTCGGATAGGAACTTCACGTCCAACCGGATCCCGATTCCCAGCCTGCTGGCAATGGGCGCGGTGCAGCATGGCCTGCTGGAACGTGGGCTTCGCGGCGAAGCGGGAATCGTTGTTGAATCCGGCGAGCCGCGCGAGGTGCACCACTTCTGCCTCCTTTGCGGATTTGGCGCCAACGCTGTAAACCCCTACCTGGCCCTGGACGCACTGCACGACTTGCAGAGAACCGGGCATCTCGGCAAGCATATGGAAGCCGAAACCATGGTGGATAACTTCATCACCGCCATAAAGAAGGGCATCCTCAAGACAATGTCCAAGATGGGCATCTCAACGCTCCGAAGCTACCGCTCGGCACAATTGTTCGAAGCCATCGGACTCAACCGCGACGTTATCGACCGCTACTTCACCGGAACCAGCAGCCGCATCGGCGGAGTGGGGCTGGAGCAGATCGCGGCCGATACCATTAAGCGTCACCGTCAAGCATATGAGCCTCGCATGCCGGGCCAGCTCGATCTGGACTACGGCGGCGAATACACATTCCGCTGCGATGGCGAGCAACACATGTGGAACCCCTCCACCGTCGCCAATCTGCAGCATGCGCTGCATAACGACGACTACGAGAAATTTAGAAGATTCTCCAGCGAGGTGAACGATCAGAGCCGGAAGATAGACACGCTCCGCGGCCTGTTCGAGTTTGCCGAAGGTAACGAAATCCCTCTGGACGAGGTGGAGCCCGCCGCCGAGATCGTCAAGAGATTCTGCACAGGTGCGATGTCTCACGGTTCAATCTCTAAGGAAGCCCATGAATGCATGGCCGTGGCGATGAACCGCCTCGGCGGAATGAGCAACACCGGCGAAGGCGGCGAAGACGCGGCGCGCTACACGCCCGATGCCAACGGAGACTCCAGGAACTGCAAGATCAAGCAGGTGGCGTCGGCTCGCTTCGGCGTAACGATGGAGTATCTCTCGCATGCTACGGAACTGCAGATCAAGATAGCCCAGGGCGCCAAGCCCGGCGAGGGCGGACACCTGCCCGGATATAAAGTTACTGAAGAAATCGCCAGGCTCCGCCACTCGATGCCCGGCGTTACCCTGATATCCCCGCCGCCCCACCATGACATCTACTCGATTGAAGACCTAGCACAGTTGATCTACGATCTCAAGTGCAGCAACCCCGGTGTTAAGGTATCGGTTAAGCTGGTGTCGGAAGTTGGCGTGGGCACAATCGCTGCCGGCGTCGCCAAGGGTAATGCCGACGAAGTGCTCATAAGCGGCTACGATGGCGGAACTGGCGCAAGCCCGCTTACATCCATCAAACATGCCGGATGCCCATGGGAACTCGGGCTGGCCGAAACGCAGCAGGTCCTCGTGCAGAACAACCTCCGCGGAAGAATTCGCGTGCAGGTAGACGGGCAACTGAAGACCGGCCGCGATGTTGCCATCGGAGCGTTACTCGGTGCGGAACAGTTCGGATTCGGAACCGGCGTCCTGGTGTCAATGGGTTGCATCATCATGAGAAAATGCCACAAGGGCACCTGCCCGGTAGGCATCGCCACACAGAACCCCGACCTCCGCAAACGATTCGCCGGAAAGCCGGAATACATCGAACGGTTCATGCTCTTTATCGCCGAAGAACTCCGCGAGATAATGTCCAAACTCGGTTTCCGCAAGCTCGAAGACATGGTCGGCCGCGTGGATATGCTTCACATGCGACCGGCCGTCGAACACTACAAGGCCAAGGGCCTGGACTTCTCGGGCATCTTCACCGAGCCCGACACCCGCGACGGCCGCGATATCAAGCTGACCACCCAGCAGGCAGATGTGCACCAGACGCATCAGGACTGGGAGATAATCAAGAAGGTCTCGGGTGCCATCGAAAACGGCGAGAAGGTGACACTTGAACTTCCGATCCGCAACGTGGACCGCACAGTGGGCACCATCCTGAGCAATCGCATAGTTACCAAGCATGGCAGTGGCGGACTGGCGGACGATACGATCCGGCTGAAATTCACCGGCTCAGCCGGGCAGAGTTTCGGCGCATTCCTCGCCCCCGGCATTACAATGGAAATCACCGGTGACGCTAATGACTACGTCGCCAAGGGCTTGTCGGGCGGAAGAATTATCGTGAAAGCCCCGGCTGAATCGCCCTTCGAACCGCACGAGAACATCATCGTCGGAAACACCGTATTGTACGGGGCCACCAGCGGGGAACTGTTCGTCAACGGGCTCGCAGGCGAGCGTTTCGCTGTGCGGAACAGCGGCGTGCGTGCGGTTGTTGAAGGCGTAGGCGATCACGGATGCGAGTACATGACCTCGGGCGTGGTGGCGGTGCTGGGACGCACAGGACGGAACTTCGCAGCCGGCATGAGCGGCGGAATAGCGTATGTGCTGGACGAGCATCAACTGTTCGACACGCTGTGCAACCTGGACATGGTAGACGTGGAAACCGTGTGGCAGAAAGACGACCAGGCAGTTCTCCGTGAACTGATCGAGCAGCACTACAAATGGACCAACAGTGGACGTGCCAAACGAATCATGGATGCTTGGCGAGAGATGATCGGCAAGTTCGTGAAGGTTATGCCCGTCGACTACCGGTTAGCACTCGAGCGACAGCGGCAGCGCGAAGAGCGGGGGCAGGAAACCGTACCCGGCACGGAGGAGGTGTTCGGTGGGTAAGCCAACAGGATTCATTGAATACGATCGAAAGAACGTTACCTATCGCCCACTTGACCAGCGGGTGAAGGACTACGATGAAGTTGCAGTTCCCCACACTCAGGAAGAGCTCGTGCAGCAGGCGGCCAGATGCATGGACTGCGGCATTCCGTTCTGCCACGCTGCGGGCTGTCCGCTGGGGAACCTAATCCCGGAGTTCAACGATCTCGTATACGCGGACAAATGGCAAGAGGCATGCCAGGTCCTACACTCCACCAATAACTTCCCCGAGTTCACCGGAAGGGTGTGCCCCGCCCCGTGCGAAGCAGCCTGCACGCTGAACATGAATGACGATCCCGTCCTGATCTGCCATATTGAGTACCAAATCGTCGAGCGCGGGTTCGCCGAAGGGTGGGTCAAACCGATGCCCGCCAGGATACAGACGGGAAAACGCATCGCGGTAGTCGGATCGGGACCGGCCGGCTTGGCGGCAGCGCAGCAGCTCACCCGGGCCGGACATGGCGTGGTAGTATTCGAGAAAAGCGACAAAATCGGCGGTCTGCTTCGCTACGGTATCCCGGATTTCAAGCTCCAAAAGCAATCTATCGACCGTCGCATGGAGCAAATGTCGGCAGAGGGTGTCCAATTCCAGACTTCGGTAGACGTGGGCGTGGACGTCTCAGCCAAGTACCTGCGGCAGCAATTTGACGCAATTTGTCTGACGATGGGTGCCGGCGTCGCACGTGATCTGCCCGTCGAGGGAAGGGAATTGGAAGGTATTCACTTCGCGATGGACTACCTTGCCCAGCAAAATGCGGCAAATTCAGGCCTGCAAATACCTGCATCACAACGCATTAACGCCAAAGACGATGTGGTGGTGGTAATTGGCGGAGGCGATACCGGCAGCGATTGCGTGGGCACAGCCCGTAGACAGGGAGCCAAAGAGGTCCACCAGTTCGAGATACTCCCAAAACCGCCGGAAGACTGCAATCCCGAGACCCCCTGGCCCGATTGGCCCAGAATCCTGCGGACATCCTCCAGCCACAAAGAAGGATGCCAGAGACGTTGGTGCGTTATGACAAAACGTTTCTCCGGACGCGAAGGAAAGCTGGAACAATTACACGGTGTTGAGGTAGAATGGACCAGCGAGGATGGTCACTGGAAGATGGCAGAGGTGGCGGGAACGGAGTTTTCCGTAAAAACCGGGCTTGTTCTTCTGGCCATGGGTTTTGTCCATGTTGAGCACAGCGGAATAGTGACATCGCTGGACCTGAAACGCGATCCTCGCGGAAATATAATGACTGACAGCAACTGCCAGACGTCACAGGCTGACGTTTTCTGTGCAGGAGATGCGGCATCTGGCGCATCGCTTGTTGTTCGGGCAGTCAAAAGCGGCCGTAACGCCGCGGCAGCCATCGACAGGTGGCTGAGGCAGCAGTGAGAAACCCATCCCGAGCAGCATGATGTGCAAAGAGGCCCGCTGGTTAACCCCGGCGGGTTTCTTTTTAGGGGATATTCTGGAAGGCTTTACGAAGGACTTTCTGGAAAAAGGGAGCTCGGTTTGGGCTGTGTGCCACAACTCATTGTTGCATTCATCGCCGCCAGAGAAGATCATTGTCCAAACACGGTACGTACCGGCCCGTGACAAGAACAACTATCACCCACAATGAATATAATCTGCCTCCAACTCGATATCGCATGGCAAGACCCTGACGCCAACTACGCCAAGACCCGCCAGATGCTTGACCAGTGCCCTCCAGCCCCTGGCGATATGGTGGTACTACCGGAGATGTTCGCCACCGGTTACAGCATGGACATCGAAAAGGTGGCTGAATCCCAAGATGGCAGCACCGCGAAATTCCTGGCAGCAATAGCGAGCCAATACCAATGCTGGACAATCGGCGGGGTCGCCACACGAACGCCGGCAGGCAAGGCCCGCAACGAAGCCATCGTCACCGACCCGTCCGCCGTGGAGATCGCCCGCTACGCAAAAGCATACCCCTTCAGCTACGCCAACGAAACCGACTACTATGAATCCGGCAACGCGATCAGCGTAATACAAACGGGCGACATCACGGCCGTCCCGGTGATATGCTACGATCTGCGATTCCCCGAACTTTTCCGCTCGGCAGTTCGCCGGGGCGCTGAGATGTTCGTGGTCATAGCAAGCTGGCCCGCTTCGCGAATCTCACACTGGACCACCCTCCTGCAGGCCCGCGCGATAGAGAACCAGGCCTACGTCGTAGGCGTCAACCGATGCGGCAAGGACCCGAACTGCAATTACTGCGGCGGAACGGTTGTGATTGATCCAAAAGGCAATATCATCGCTGACGCTGGCAATTGGGAGCGGGCAATCAGCGTGGGTATCGATCCAGAAGCGATTCGCCAGTGGCGGCAGGAATTCCCCGCACTACGAGACATAAGGGACGATATCCGGTAGAATGCCATGCAGATGAAACTCCAAACAATGAAGACCTTCTGTGATCTTGTAGACTCCGGTAGCTTCTCGCGGGCGGCCACAATGAGCCGCGTCACGCAGTCGGCCGTCTCACAGCAGATTTCCAAGCTGGAGGATGAATTATCCATGGAGTTGATCCGCCGCAGCGGTGGATTGACAGTGGCAACCGATGCAGGCATGGCGTTCTACAACGCCGCAAAGGACATTCTCCTTCGCTACGAAGGCATGCTGGCCGAAATCCGTTCAGCGGCGGACGAGGTGCACGGAACTCTTCGCGTGGGAACCATCTATTCCGTCGGATTCTATCTGCTGGACCCCTATATTCGCGAATTCATGCAGGCCCATCCGGAAGTCAACCTGCACGTGGAATACACGCACTGGCATCGTATCAACGCTGCCGTCCTGAATAACGAGATGGACCTCGGTATCGTAGCCTTTCCCGAAACACACCGCTCCATAGAGATCATCCCTTTCATCAACGAAGAAATGGTCCTCGTGTGCGCACCGCAGCACCGCCTTGCCGCAAAAGACACAGTCGACCCGTCAGAGATATCCGGCGAAGATTTCGTCGCGTTCAGCGAAAGCATACCGACACGCCAATATATAGACCGCGTCCTGAAGAGCCATAAGATCTCGATCAATATCAAAATGGAATTCGATAATATCGAGCTTCTCAAACGCTCGGTGGAAATCAACTCCGGGATCAGTATCCTGCCAAAGGAAAACGTCCAACATGAAGTAGCCAATGGACGCATGTCGGCAGCTTCATTCTCCAGCGAAAAAAAGTGGGTAAGGGAATTGGGCATAATACGCAACCGCACCAAGGCCCCGAGCCCCGCCGAAAAACTCTTCGTACGCATGCTGCGAACAAAACCCACCTAACCCCTGCTATAAGCCCCTGCCGGTCAATCTGATTCGCCCAAAACCGGCAGAACTCTCGTCATCATCAGGTTCCCGAATACCACTCCTGCCTCGGTTTTGCATATCTCGCCGAACATGAAACTGCACAAACTGCCTGCGCCCGTGCGGGCAGAGTCCTTCACGTGCCTCGCCAGTCCAGCGCAGCCGCAAATCAGCGAACCTTCCACACTGATGAATTCACTCACGCGACGATGCAGTTCATCGGGATGCACGCACCTGAACTCAAGCCAACCATCTGCCGGCAAGTCTGCCCCCGCCAGGAGCGAGTCTCCCTCGGCGTGACAATGCAGATTGACTCCGTCAGGGCGTGTCAGAGCTATCGACTCGTTGTCGTCAGGGGCGATGCGGCGAGCAGATTTGAATGATTCCCACAACTCACCTGCCGCCGTCCAGTCAGGCTTACCGGCCGGGCGCAACTGTTCAATACAATTGCCACCGCCGCGGAACTCCAGCATGTCGACGGATGCATCGAGCACGTTTAAACTCTCAACCGCGTACCGCCCGCCCGATATCGCCAGCAAAGTCACATCTTCGCCGCAAGGTCGCATTCTACCGGTATCGCTGCGGGGTGCCATGGCTGCCCCGCCGCCGGCGATTGGCACGCCACGCATGTTCGAAAAACTTGACATATCCACCAGGAACCCAGCCACTCCAGCCGCATGCGCGAATGCAATCAGCACCAGAGATGGCGTAAATGATAAATCGCGAACCTGGGCCAGCACGTCACAATACTTCCCGCAAAAAGTCACACCATTCGGCTCGCGGCTCCATATGCCGAATGCGTCTTCCCCGGCCCCGCAGAACAATGCATCCGTGCAGAAACCATGCGAAGCCCAGCCGAATACGCCACTATCGCACGGCGAGTGAGCGTCAGTTGACCAGACGCCCACCCGCCAAGTATCAGTAGTCATGCCTAACCCTTCTTCCAACGCATCAGCACGACCGAACACGCGCCTTCGCCCATGTTCACGTACTCATATTCGCCGAAGCACGCGGGCACCAATGCCGACTGATACCAGTCGATCTCGGTCTGGAGCTCGGGATTGCTTTTGGAGCGAATCATTACCCGCTTGCCGATTGTCAGCGTCACTACGTGTACGAACTTGCCTTCGGTGTCATACTCCGCACGCTCGTTGAAGTGCAGGCGTTCAATCTCGAAGGGCATCTGGCCGTATGAACCGTAGCGATCAAGCGAGTACTCCTTCGTCCACTTGATTATCTCGGCGGTCGGCTTGAGATGATCCTTCACCCAGTTCTCGCGGACCCATTTGCAGTTATCGAAACCGTGATCCAAGTGCATCTTCATGGGAGGTGCAGTCATGGTCTTGGTCTCATCGTCCCAAGATGGCCTGTTAAAATCGTATGTGAAGAAAGAATACTCCGTGCCGGCGATGCTCGGGCAGGTGTCCATCTCAAGCACCATCTGGTTGCCGCCATGGCCGTGAGTTGTGCCCGGCGGAATCAAGAACAGATCGCCAACGTTTGTCTTCCAGTTGACGATGAACTCTTTCCAGTCTTCGATGGGCGTCATTTCAGCGGAAGACTTGCGACACTTGGCTTCCCAAACCTCCAGATCGGCATCTTCGAAGAAGCCCATCCATGTGTTGGCGCCCTGGTAGGCTTCGGCGATGTAGTAAGTTTCATAACGCCCGATAGGCTCCTTGAAATGCTGCTTCACGTAGTCGCTGCTGGGGTGATTGTGGATCGGCATGCTTGTCCGCTCAGATGGCGTGGGCTTCGGAAAATAACCATCATCCAACCACACGTCCATCGGGAACAGACCAGGATACGTCTCGTTCAAATACGGGCCCACAAACTCGTCAGCATATTGCATCAGGTTCATAGCCGGCATGTTCAGCACAATACCGTCACCCAGGTCTACCAGCATGCTCAATTCGGGACCGGCCAGCTCGTTCCACGCATTGCACTCCAGGCCGGGCACGTCCCCGATATCCTTGTAGCGGTACGCTCCCCACGGACCCGGCTGATATATCTTCACTTCCTTCACCGGATACGTTACCAGCGTAGACATCACACCATCATAGGTCTCACGAGGAAGCATCTTGAGGCCTTCAAACTCGATGGCCTCAAGGTAGTAATCCATCTGCTCGATGGCGTAATCCTTCTGGCGATGCAGCAAATAATAATCGCAGTAGTAATATTCCTTCCAGAAGTAATCGGCCTTCGGATCGTCCTGGGCGAAGGGCACAAGCTTGCCCTCCCATATCTGCCACAGCAGCGGCTGACGGGTCTTGTCGAAGTAGAACATCACATCATACGCATCGCGAAGCTCCGGGATAGCAGCGCCATAACCGAACACCAGCACCACCTCGCCGGCCTTGCGAGCCTCGGCAAGTGATGCCTTGCAGGCCTGGACTTTCTGTGAGTCCATGAGGTCTATAATGTGCCCATCGGTATTCACCACGCCGAATGCGGGATCTTCGCCGATGAAGGGAACTTTGTATTCGGCAATCTGATCGGCAGACAGATATAGCTGATTGATGTTCTCGACGCGCATCGTAGCACCTTCGCCGACAACTGCCGCCTGCACACCGTCAACCACGGCCTGCCAATCCACGCCATACCATCCGTCAAATGCCAATATCAGCCCGCCGCCACCGTCGCCCCGACGCTTGCGAATGATATCGGCAATAGCCGCAACACAGGCACCTCCCCCGCTGACGACCGACTGTCGCCATTCATCCTTGACGGCGATCTTGTTTTCCGCATTGTCCCGATTTTCGTACAAAGGCATCTCATGGCTCCTGTGATATACTTGACCATCATATTGAGGTTATGTGTGATACCGCGTATCTTGAACCTGACCCGCGGCTATTTAACATGTGTATTATATATTAAACGCCCATTTATCAAGATAAATCTCGCCAAAAGCTTTCATCTTCGCTGCTTTCCGCCGGATAGGTGAACCGACAGACAACCCTTTCATGCACACTAAACACCTATGTAGCTAAGCTTTGCGACGTATTTACCAAACCAGACCACACCCAACACCACCGATACCCCGCAAATCCAACTTTCAGATTCTGATTATATTTCGGCATTGACGGTACTACTAGTGTCTGATATATGCTACATCCATATAGTAGACGACGTCGTACAATTGCACAGTGCACATTACCTCACCCAACATCAATCGGAGACTCGCCCGTGCCCAGCTCAACTACGCCATTTGACATTGCCCACGCCAAGCAGTTCTTCCCCGATTTGTCTATGCTAGCCGAACATGACGGTGTGCAGCTTGAGATGAACCCGCCACAGAAGGCAGGCCCGGTCATGGTGCCGGAGAATCCTTGGGAGGAATATCGCATTTGCGTCGATTCGATCGTAGAGGACGATGGTGTTTACAAGATGTGGTACACGGCCTCGCCGTGCGTCGAGCCCATCGATGGCACACGCGACTGCCCGCGATGCAAGGACGCCAATGCCGGAACAGAACTGCTGTGCCTCAAGTGTGGCTGGCCCCTTGTGGGCGAAGACATAATGGCTGAGCTTTTCCTTGCCTGCTACGCCGAGTCAACAGATGGGATCAACTGGCAACGTCCCAATCTGGGACTGTATGAGTTTCGCGGCAGCACGGATAATAACATACTACCGCAGCGAATGTTCCCGCCCGCACTTAACCCGCTGGGAGGAGACGACGAGAAGTTCATGGCGATTTGCGAAGTCGGACGCAAGCTGTACATCACAGTCTCGCCCGACGGCATCCACTGGACACGCAACGAAGAGCCAATGCTGCCCTTCGCTGCCGACACCAACAATCAGGTTATCTATGATCCCCTACTCGGCAAATACGTGGCGTTTCTGCGAGGTTTCCCACGCAAGCGAACCACCGTTCGCGCAGAAGCCGACAACCTGCACGAAACACCCTGGCCATACGAACATGTGCCTCGCGATGCCGATATTACAGGCACGACATACCTCGAACACGAACTCGATACAGTAATGGACGTGGACGAGTTGGACCCTGAAATCCCCGGCCTGGACGTGAACCACATCAGCATGACACGTTACGCCGATGGCTTGTATGTGGGATTCCCGGGCATGTTCCGCAGCTATCCCGCCACCATCGACCGCACCGGCCGGGAGAACCACAAATACTTCGCCCAGGGAAATGACGGCACCTTCGAGACGCAACTGGCAGTCAGCCGCGATGGCCGAACCTGGTCACGCCCGGACCGCCGACCCTACATCAATTCCGGTCTGTACGGCATCGATGACGATGGCGGACTGGTAATGGCGGAACCGGCGATGATCACTCGCGGCCACCATGTCTACCAATACTATAATGGCAGCAAGACGACACATGCAGTATTCTGTCCCGCACGCGAGAAACATGACTGTGCAGTCTACCGCCTGATCCAAACCCGCGACCGGTTCATATCACTGTCCAGCGGAACCGGCGAAGGCAGCTTCGTCACCAAACCGCTCGTGCATGATGGTAGTACGCTGAAGCTGAACATCGATTGCGCCGGACTCGGGGAGACATTCGTTGAGATTCAGGACGAATCCGGCAAGGCGATTGAAGGCTTCACGCTGGCCGACTGCGATCCGATCGACCTCAACCGTCTGGACATCACAGTGACATGGCGAATGAGTTCCGACGTATCTCAACTGCGCGGAAAACCCATCCGCCTGAAGTTCCAGATGCGAGGCTCGAAGCTCTTTACCTTCGAGTTCGCCGACTGATTTTCTACTTGCCGAGCTGATGGCTCTGACTGTTGATGGCCAAGTGCCTGCCCGCAGCATCAGGCAGGTTACAAGTGGAACGGCCCGACGAGACTACCGGCCCAAACGGCCTGTCTGCTGGAATTTACGCTATTGAGCACATACTTCCTTGACCTGACCCAACATGGAGGGTAAATTACCCCTCTGCTTAGCGATGTGTGCAGGATAGAGATTTAGACTAACATCCTGATAGCCAAGCAGTTGCACCTGGAGAGGTGGCAGAGTGGCTGAATGCACCGGTTTGCTAAACCGACGTACGCTCACAAGGCGTACCGGGGGTTCGAATCCCCCCCTCTCCGGTAAGGAACCAACATCCATAGCGAATGTTGGTTCCTTTTTCATTTAAGCCCAATCCGCAAAGGGGGGGGGATTTGAACCCCCAGGGCTGCGAAGCAGACCTAACGGGGGTTCGACGCCGATGAAATCGGCGCCGCGCAGCGAATCCCACCAAATGGACCCATTGAGAGCAAGCCAAGCCAAAAACAACGAATGCATGCCTATCCGTAACAGGAACCAACATCCATAGCGAATGTTGGTTCCTTTTTCATTTAAGCCCAATCCGC
>CBDUQP010000036.1:0-26014 GCA_965369385.1 uncultured Phycisphaerales bacterium | reverse complement strand
TTCAAGAACCCGCTATTCCACGCCCGCGCCGCCCAAGACGCGATCGAGAAGATCGAAATCGATCACGCAACCGGCAAGGCTACGTATAGTACCATCGGCAATACGCCCCCCAAGGGCATTTGCGGTAGTGGAATGATAGACCTATTGGCGAACCTGTATCTTTCGGGGTGGATCGATCAGGCGGGCAAGTTTGATCGCACTCGCCCGTGTCCGTATATCTTAGTAGATGGCAGGCGAGCGAAGTATGTGATAGCCCCGGCCGAGGATGCCGCCGACGGCAAGGCAATCACGATAAGCGAATTGGACATCGAGAACACGATTCGCGCCAAGGCGGCCATATATTCCGCATGCTCGCTGATGCTTGAGCAGATCGGCATGGAGTTCGATGACATTTCGAATATCTATATCGCCGGCGGGTTTGGCCGCTTCCTGGACCTGGAGAAGGCGATAGTCCTGGGCCTGCTACCCGATTTGCCGCGCAGCAAGTTCAAGTACATCGGGAACGCATCCCTGATGGGTTCGTATATGGTGGTTGTCTCGCAGGATTATCGCCAGCGTCAGTTGGATATAGCCCGGCGTATGACATACTTCGACCTGAGCAACGCACCGGGATATATGGATCAGTACACGGGCGCGATGTTCCTTCCGCATACGGATCCGACTCGCTTTCCTTCTGTGCCGGTCGCCGGCGGGCAGGCAGGATCATGACGAGTGATGCCAAGGGGAGCAATAAGTCCCGGGCACTTGCTGAGGCGATTCGGCGTGCGGCGGATGACCTCGCAGGTGTGGATTTGGCTGCACGATGTGAATTGCTGGGATTGCCCGCGCCGATTGATGGTGGGACACTGGGATTCAGAATGCTCGGCCGCCAGGTGAGACTCCGCACAAGAGGTTTCGAGATTTTCGATATTGAAGGCGGAACGAACAAGCCGGTGCATCCGGCCAATCGCCTGCTGGCACTGCGATATCTTCTGTGTGATGTTCCCTTGACATGTGACGAGCAGTGGATTACCTATCGCCAGTTGCCGGGAGGGCAGTTCTATTACGGGCCTTTCCGCACGCGAACGGTTATCCCGCTGGTGAAGGCTATCGGAAACGATCTCGACTTGCTCCGATGCAGGCTTGAGCAGTTTGACTGGCGGCCGCTTTCAACAGGCGATGTTGGCGAGGCTGTGCATGTGATGGGAGATGTGGAAGTCGCATTGACATATTCTGCCGGTGACGAGGAATTCGCCGCCAGCGCGGATATACTGTTCAGCGCCAACGTGCCTCGGGTATTCCAGGCCGAAGACGCCGCAGCCGCTGCGAGCAGAGTGTGTCTGGCGATTGCGAAACAGAAATGTGAACCATGTACCGGTTGCGGGTTGTGCGACGCCGGTATTGAGAAATAACCTGGTATTGGAGATTACTACGATGGGAATACTGCTTGATAAGCTCGCCGAGAAGAAGGTTCTTGTTTCCGACGGAGCTTGGGGCACGATGCTCCAGGGCATGGGAATGACTCCTGATGATTGCCCCGAAGAGTGGAATATTTCGCACGCCGAAAGTGTGCAGACCGTTGCCAAGGCCTACGCCGACGCCGGTAGTGATTTGATCCTGACTGACACTTTTGGTGGTTCGTCGGTGAAGCTCAAGAAGATGGGCTTCGGTGACAGGATCGAGGAATTCAACGAAGCCGGCGCTCGCAATTCGCTGGCAGCAAACGGCGTGATTGTGGCAGGTTCGGTTGGTCCGACCGGTGAGTTTATCGAACCGCTCGGCGACATGACCGCTGACGAGATGGAAGCGGTGTTCAGCCAGCAGATCGGCGCGATGCTGAAAGCCGGCCTGAAGGTGATCTGCGTTGAGACCATGTCGGCTGTTGAAGAAGCCGCCGCCGCCGTTCGCGCTGCCAAGAAGCTTGATCCATCCGTGGATGTAATTACCACATTCACATTTGACTGCACACCGAACGGGTTCCGCACGATGATGGGCGTGAACCCCAAGCAGGTAGTGGAAGTGCTCGGCGAAGCGGGCGTAGACGTGGTTGGCTCGAACTGTGGAAACGGAATCGAAGCCATGATCGAAATCGCAGCCGACTTCCGCAAGCACACCGATATGCCGATCCTGATTCATGCAAATGCGGGTGTCCCGGAACTGGTTGACGGCAAGACCGTATTTCGCCAGAGCCCTGAAGACTTCTCCGCTAACATTAAGAGTCTTATCGAAGCGGGTGCGAATATCGTAGGCGGCTGCTGCGGTAGCACGCCGGCGCATATTTCCGCGATCAAGGCCGCGATTGCCGCAATGTAGTTTTTGAATGGCGATCCGCTCCAGCTACTACGGCTGGGGCGGGCGTCTGATTAATAGGTTGCTGCCCTGAAGGTGCGATTATGGCACGATGTCCCGGACAGGATATGCGGTACTGGGTCCCGGAAGATATCTTCTCGATTCCCTGCCCGTTTTGCGGTGTGGAGATCGAGTTCTGGAAGGATGAGCCGTTTCGCATCTGCCCGTCGTGCAGCAAGTCGGTCCGCAATATCCGGATTGATATGGGATGTGCCAAGTGGTGCAAGCATGCGGCCGAGTGTTTGGGGGCGGCCCCCGAAGATTCGGAGGCAATGGCACTGTTTGAACGTCTGATGACTTCGCTGGACAAGCTGCACGTCGATCAGCCGGAGTGCCTGAGGCAGGCTTGCAGAGTACATGCCTGTGCGTTGGAAATGCTCTCTGCGGGTGGAGATTGCGACCCTATGGTAGTGCGGGCGTCGTCGTTGCTCTGTGGCGGAATTGTCGGTCTGCTTGGCCGGCCGCCCCAGGTTCGCCAGCGAGTTGTCCAAGAGGCAGAGCGTCATTTGCCTGTCTTGCTGGACGAAGGAATTGCCCCCGTAATTGCCAGTCAGATATTGGATATCGTGGAAAACGTGATGACAGGTGTGGAACCGGCCGGGCTCGAAGCAGGCATCATCCGCGATGCAATCGAACGAGTTATGCATACCGAGGTTGACCAGGCAGACTCATCCGAGCGTCCAGGCAATGATGATAACGAATGAAGTGATACTCTGGCGGTAGATGCTGCGTGGATTGCATTCGTATCGGGCGGTATGCAGTACTATTTGGGTGTAGCCTGGGTTGGCCAGACGCCGTGGAATTTGCGGAAAGCGCGGCTGAAATAGAGTTGGTCTTTGTAGCCGACTTTCATGGCGATTTGTTTTATCAGCATATTGCCATGTCGGCAGAGTTCCAGAGCGGTCTCCATTCTTCGCCTGACAACATAGGAGTGGATCGATTCGCCGCACCATTTGCGATGCAGAGTGTTGAGGTAGTTGGGGGTCATTCCGGTTGAAGATGCCAGGTCCGGAAGGGCGAGCGTGGCGTCCAGGTGGTTTTCGATGAACGTTCTGACCTGTTTTAGCAGGCTGGCGTGCTTGTACTGTTGCTTATTATCTTCCTGTGGGCCTACCGCTTCGTATACGCATGTGCGGTGAAGTTCCGCAAGGACAGCCAGCAGATCGGCACGCACAAGTTCCGCCCACTGTCTGGGGATTCTTTGAGCGAGGGGAGTGGTGAATCGTCCAGAGAGCTTTTGGACAGATGCACTGCTGAAGGCCCATCTCGCCGGGCACGTCCACCCGTGTTCTGGGAAGTACTGACTGATGATTACCATGTTGGCTGGTCCGGAAAGGCTCAACCAAAGCAACGTGTAGGATGCGTTAGTGCGTGCATAACCTTCGCAGTGGCTGGTGTCTGGCTCGACTATGGCTACCGTTGAGGGCGATAGTTTGTATTGCTTGTTGTCCATGTCGATCACCGCGCGTCCGACGATGGGGATGCATATCTCAGGATACGGATGATTCATCAATCCGCCGGGCCACCAGCGGGCAGGATTCGCTTTGCAGTTCATCGCATTTGCAGGGGAATCGCTCTTGGTTTGGCAGATAAACGACTCCGGCGAAGCGGACACCATGGCGCTAATAGCCAGATGTGCCCAATGCTGGCGGAGATCCGGCGTTGCGGGCGGATATTGAAGTAAGCGCGTTGAAAAATCCATATGTTTGTCAGTTTACCCATTTGCAGCTTCCCAAGAAAGGCATATTATTGCGCATAATCCAACTGGTAGGGCGGTGTTGGAAAATACATGGTACTGTGAAAGCATTATGAGCGATAAAAAGAAGATACTGGCCGTGAATGGCGGTAAGCCCGTGAGCGGCGATGCCTTGGTAGGTCCCGCCTGGCCACCGTTGTATGACAAGACTGCCGATAAACTTCGCGAGCTGTACTTCTCTCGCAAGTGGTCATTCAACAGCGAAGCCGAGCAGGATTTCGAAACCGTCTTTGCTGACTATCATGATGCCGCTCATGGTGTGTATATGGTTAACGGTACCGCCACACTGGAATGTGCCCTGGCTGCACTTGGCGTGGGGCCGGGCGACGAGGTGATTGTACCCGCGCTTACCTGGCCGGCGACTGCTATGGCTGCTCACTACGTCGGTGCCAACGTTGTGTTTGTGGATATCGAGCCGACTACGCTGTGTCTGGATCCGGTGAAAGTTCGCCAGGCGATTACGGATCGAACGAAGGCGATTATACCCGTGCACCTGTATGGCTCGATGGCCGACCTTGAGGCGATACTCGCCATTGCCGACCAGCACGGTTTGCCCGTGGTGGAGGATTGTGCCCACATGCACGGCGGAAAGTGGGCCGGGCGGGGAGTGGGCAGTTGGGGCCGCGTGGGGTCATTCAGTTTTCAGCAGACAAAAACCGTGGCCAGCGGCGAGGGCGGAATATGCCTGACCAATGACATTGAACTGGCTGAGACGATCTATCGCCTGAAGCATATCGGCTACGGCCGCGGTGTGGTCCAGAGCGAGGCGAAGACGCCCCCAGCGACCGGTCTGTTGTGTCACAATTATCGCGGGACTGCTTTTGAAGCGACGATTCTCCTCGGCCAGATGGACGAACTGGCCGATCGCGTGGCTCGTTACAACGTGAATCGCGACAGGATTGCCCAGCGGCTGGCGGATGTGCCGGGCGTGAGCGTTCAGGCTCGCGGGCGGCTGGCGACAGAGCAGAGCTATTACTGTTTTTGCGTGATGTTTGACGGTGAAGACCAGGCGATTGCGGATATCCCTATTGACCGGATAGCCGAAGCCATCGCTGCCGAGGGCCTGGGGATGGGCAAGACCTACGGCGTGGTCTACAAGCATTTGATCTACAACATGCCTCCTGAGCGGTTCCGCGTGGCGGATGGCAAGTGCGAAGTGGCTGAGGGTATTGGCACGGATCGCGTGCTGTGCCTGGGGCATCAGTGGCTGGACGCGGATGACGAAACGATTGACGCCATTGGCGAGATCATAGCCAAGGTGGTTGAGAACGCGGGCGAATTGGCATAGGAATTAGAACACAGGTACGGGCGTAGCGCCAGGTGTGCAGAGTAACTGCACGTTAACTTGAAAAGGCTGCGTGGCGTGGTTGCGCTGCGTCCTACTGTGTTCTTTTAGAAGGGGAATGTTTGAGCGAAAAAGCGGGACTGGCTCAAGAAGCGTAGCCGAAGGCGGAGCGCACGTGCCTGTACCGCCTTTTCGCGTATTACACACCAGGCTCCCTGCCCAATAGTGTAGCAACCGTCCCGACTCTTATCCGACGTCTAAATAGTAACCGTCCCGCCTTTAATCCCAATCGAAAAAGATACTTACGTTTACGCATTTTGCAATAATGTGAAAACTCCGTTTACGCAACACCTCTATTTCATATTTCTTCCATATCTTCCCCATATTTTCTAATACAGGGCCGACGCTTTTGTCGAATCAGCATCAACTTGCTCCCGCTGTCTGACCAAAGCGATGCAGATGGGTGAAGAGTTATGTTGTTCTAGGGGGGATGTTTTGGAATTTGAGATGTCAAAAAAGGCGGTGTGGCGCGGCTGCGATGTGTCCTGCCGTGTTCTTTGGGGATAGGGAGTTTGGTGTCAGGCGTCTGGCAGCCCGTTGAAAAAGCTATTCTTACTGCGTGCGAGCCCTCCTTCGGCGGGCAGGCCTTTCAATTGCGCGTCTGCGTCACGAAAACTCGATCCCGATGTACATCGGGACCAGCGCTTTCGTTCCTTGATGCTCGTTGAAATCCTGCGCACTCGCGACTGAATCCATTTTTCAACGGACTGCTAGCCATTTGTGCCAGTCGGCGGGTAGGTCGTATTGGTCTATCATCTGGGCCATGGGGGTCGCGCATTGGCAGGAGTCGGCATCTTCGTCAATCTGCTCGGCCAGTTCCGAGGCGATATTTCCCATAACGTTTACGACAGCGGCCAGGTGATCATTGGTCTGCTGCGGTTTCACGGAAGAGAACAAACCTCCGATGAACGGTTGCTCACGTTTTCCCATTTCGGCGTAATTGGTTACGTAGCAGATTGCCGCGTAGCAGATTTGCAATTCCCTGGCCAGGAATATCTCCGGTACGAATGTGTGGGTTACAATTTCCGCACCGATTGACGCCAGGTGTCTCACCTCTGCGGGTGTTTCCAGGCGGGGGCCCTCGGTGATGGCGGCGGTGATTGAGGGATGATAGATCAGTCGCATGTCATGAAGGACTTCCTGCGCGACGCTGCACAGGCTGGGGCAGAAAACCGGGAACTGTCGGAGGTATCCAAGTGGGGAATTGTCGAAGAATGTGGACTCGCGGCGGCTTGTGAGGTCGATCAAATCGTTAACTACAACTATATCGCCGACGGCTATGTTGTGTGTGATAGCGCCGCCTGCTCCCCAGGCAAGGATGCATTTTACGCCGAGTTCTTTCAGTGCGTAGATATTTGCGCGGCTCTTTATGAGACGAGGGGATGTCTTGGCGAGCCCTTGACCGTATCGTGACAGAATGTAGTACTCAGCCGAGTCGTCCTGAACGAGGAATATCTCACTGCTCGGTCCGAACGGGGTTTGTTTTGGGGCGAGGCGCTGGCCGGAGATTCTCCCGGCGTGCCATTGGCGGTGGATTTCTTCGCCAGCTATGCATGCTGTTGTTACAGCCATGATGATCTTTCCGTGTAGCGGGTCCTGGCGTTGATCTCGCCGGCATGGGCAGGCTCACGGGCGGCGGTCGCAGCATTCACAAGTTATAGCGTTTTGCCCCGGTTTCCACGTCTATCGAGTAGAACTGTCCGGGGATTAGCTTAATACGGTTGAGGGCGCCGCTGAACCTGGTGCGAATCTCGGCGGTCAGCCCGTTATTGAGCACGCTTTGAATCTGAAAACGGTGGGATGCGGAGTCTACCATTACGGTCAGCGTGCCGCGATTGAAGGATTCCAGTGCGGTGTGTTCACGCAATTGGTCGGGGATCACTTCATCCCATATCGCGCCCAGTTGTCCGAGTTGCTTCACCCGCTTGGCGAGTTTGTGTTTCATCAGGATACTCAGCGGACCTGCCAGAGCGGCGGTGGTGTCGTACGGGCGCTTCTGTTGCCATATGGTACGAAGCTGTGCGTCATCCATGACAGTACTCCCGGTTTGACCGATGTGTTTTGCCGGTCGTCACGTTCATTGGGTCCGTGATGGCGGCCCTGTCCGGTACCAACCTATCAATTGCATCGCCAAAATCAACGCGAAAGCTTTAGCCCTTCATTGGCGAATAGTGCGTCTGTTTACATTTATCTACCAGTTACTTGCAGCCGCGGTCAGTCCAGGCTCACGGGCATGATAACGTAGAGGAAATCGCTTCCGGTCTTGATCATGGCCGGGCGGCTGGGTTCTGTCATTTCGAATGTGATGTGTCCGCCATTGATTACCTTCAGCGCATCGGACAGGAATGCCGGGTTGAATCCCATTTCGATCCCGTCGCCTTCGAGCACGATCGGGAAAGTCACTTCCGCCTCGCCTGCTTCGGGAGCGCGGCTTGTGAGGGTTGCCTCGGTTGCCGAAAAGCTGAGTTTCACACCCCGTGACTCCTCGTTGGTGAGCAAGGCGGCCTGCCTGATACGGTGGCTGAATTCATCGGTCTGGATAGTCGCGGTGCGGGTAGCGTCTTTGGGGACTACATCTTCATATTTGGGGAAATTTCCCTGCACGAGCGAACTGACGAGCACTGCCCGCGGGGTCCGCACGAGTATCTGGTTTTCCTCGATCTTGACTTCGAGATCCTGATCATCATCGGTGGTGATGCGTTGTACGAGGTTCATGAGCTTGGCAGGGACGATCGCGCTGACTTCCTTCGTGGCCGCCGTCTTGAGCTGTCCCTTTGCCATCGCCAGGCGGTGCCCGTCGGTGGCGACAAGCTTGAGCTTCTTGTCGGACGCTTCCCACAGGACGCCTGAGATGGCGTAGTGGCTGTGGGCCTTGGCGGTGGCGAAGAGTGTTTTTCCGATCATCTGGCCCAGCGTGCCGGCGGAAACGGTGAAGTCGGCAGCTTCGGCGAACTCAGCCACAGCGGGATACTCGGCGGGGTCATATCCGAATACCTTGAAGTGTGTTCCCTTGCCACGGATATGGCAGGCATCTTTTTCGGTTTCGATGGTGAGGCTCTCGTCGCTGGATTCGCGTACGATACCCATCAGCCGACTGGCCGGTATGAGGGCCTCGCCTTCTTCCTCGATCTGGACGGCGTTGATCTGGAAGCGGGCGCCGGCTTCGAGGTCGGTGGAAAGCAGCGTGAGGGAATTATCCGCAGCGACTAGCTTTACGCACTGGAGGACCGGCTTTGGGGTTCGTGCTTGAACGATGCTGCCCACAAGAGTCAATGCTTCCTGCAATGCTGCGGTCTGCGCGATAACTTTCATGACCCACCTTCCTTAGTTCTTTGTGGACACGTCTTAACCTGTTACGAGCGATACTACTGCCGATTTATACGCAACGCGGAGCGTTTATGCAAGTGATTACGGCTTTTCGGGTCTTTTCAAGATGCTTCGAGGCCCGCAGGCGTTTTGGGAGTATTTCGGAGCTTTCTTGAGTTCTTTGGACAATGTCATCCGTCAATCGCCAGGTCGGCCCCGTCATAGTGCACGCACACCATTGATAGTCCATCCGGCGGAAGGCACGGGCCGGCGGCTTTGCGATCTCGGGTGGCCAGGACCATGTCTATCCGGTCAGGCGTCCAGTGCCCTCGCCCGATTTCGGTTAGCGTTCCCACCAGATTGCGGACCATATTGTACAGGAACCCGTTTCCCTGCACCGAAACGTGGATTTCCTGCCCGTGGCTCGATACATCGCAGCGGTATATTGTGCGTACGGTATTGTCGCGAATCTCGGCAGCGCTTGCCAGTCCCCGGAAATCATGCGTTCCGATCAGCTTGCCTGCGGCCCGCCGCATGCTGTCCACGTCAAGCATCTTGTAATAGTGATACACCTGCTTGTTCAGTTCGACCGGTCGCGTGGGGCCCACGTGTAGCCTGTAGCGATATGTCTTTCCGACAGCAGAGCGGGACGCGTGGAACTTCTCGTCTACCTCATTTGCGGAATGAAGGACGATATCGTGCTGGAGTCGCGAGGTTATCGCCCGGCGTATGCCATCAGGCGGGATTCTGAAGTTCTGCGTGTAGAAATTGGCAACCTGCCCGGACGCATGCACGCCGGCATCGGTTCTGCCCGCACCGAAGAGTATCACACGATGCTTCATCACACGCGTGGCGACATCCTCGATCTGCTGCTGAACGGTGATTATCCCGTCGGCCTGCCTCTGCCACCCGTGATACGCAGCCCCATTATAGCCGATCACCAGCTTGATGTTGCGGCGGGGCGGTAGATCGGATTTTGCGTTGGTTTCTTCACACATTTCGCACATGACGTGTCACGATAGCATATGCTGCTGTCTGCGACAATAAAAGACGGCGGTGCAGGCCAATCAAGGCCCGCACCGCCGGGATTCAGCTTAGTTCAGGAGCAACTTACAGCATTTCGGCGATCTGCACGGCGTTGGTGGCAGCGCCTTTGCGAATCTGGTCGCCCGCGACGAACATTTCGATACCACGGCCGTCGGGCTGGCTGATGTCGCTGCGGATTCTTCCGACGAAGATATCGTCCTGATCGCTGGCGTCCAGCGGCATGGGGAAATAGCTGTTTTCGCGATCATCCACGATCTTGATGCCGGGTGCGTCTGCGAGAATATCGCGAACTTCCTGCTCGGTGATCGGGTTGGTAAACTCGATATTGATCGACTCGCTGTGTGCCCGCAGCACCGGAACGCGAACGCAAGTAGCCGCGATCATAATATCGTCGCAATGGAAGATCTTTCTGGTCTCCTTGACCATCTTGATCTCTTCTTCGTTATATCCGTCCGGGCCTACCTTGGAGTTATGGCTGAACACGTTGAAGGCTGCCGGGTGGGGCAGTACCTTCGGCGTGAAATCTTCGCCATTCAGCATTGCCTGTGCGCCTACCTTGAGTTCTTCCATAGCCGCAGCGCCTGCGCCGCTGGCGGCCTGGTAGGTGCTGACGATGATTCTCTTGATCGGGTTGACCTTGTGCAGCGGCCAGACCGGAACGTTCATGATAATCGTGGAGCAGTTCGGGTTGGCGATGATACCCTTGTGCTTCTTGATGTCCTCGGGATTGACCTCGGGGACAACGAGGGGCACTTCGGGATCCATGCGGAACGCCGACGTGTTATCCACGATGATGGCGCCTGCTTTGATAGCGGCCGGTGCGAACTGCTTGGACAGACCGCCGCCTGCGGACGCGAGGACTATATCGATACCCTCGAAGCAGTCTTCCGTGAGCAACTTCACCTCAAGCTCCGCGCCGCGGAACATGAGCTTCTTTCCGGCAGACCGCTCGCTCGCCAGCAGCGTGAGGCTGTCCATCTGGAAATCACGTTCTGCGAGGATTCTCAGAAACTCGGTGCCCACCGCGCCGGTGGCACCCATAATAGCTACATTTCTGGACATCATTATCACCTGTCATCTGGATTGTTATTCGTCCGCCCACGTTGGACGGACCGAGGATCATAGCAGATCAGAGGTATTACGAAAACCCTCTTCGGCCGGAAAAGGGGCCATAATCGCCCGGTTTGGACGGTTTCCTTCAATATGGCAGCCCTGAGCGGCCGCATGTTTCATCGTTTCGTGGGCAACTTGGGCACGTTTATGGCGAGTTGCTGAGGACCACTGAATTGGAAACCATGCAATGGTGATGCATGGTGAGATCAGGCCGATTTGTCGATCAGCGGCGGCCTCGAGGACCATCCGCTAATCCCCAATCAGATAAGCTGTTAGCATAGTGTGTGAATCGGCGTTCTCTTCCCTCGATCTTGGACTCAAAAATGCAATAATTGCAACGTTTTTGAAGTTTTGTTGGCCTCTTGAGTGGCCTTTTCCGATCCCCGTCCGCTTCTTTCCGAAAATGCCGCAATTGCCTGCATCAAAATTCACAGCCGCGGTCAGCTAGCATGTGACTGCGTGCCGTCGAGGCGATGCCCTCTACGGCTACGGCGCATTCACATGCGAAGTACACTTGGCAACCGAACAGTCGGGCGTGAAAGTAACCCTAAAAAAAATGCCTCCTCAGCAGATTCTGCGGAAGAACCAAAAATTTGGATGCGATTGCCCTGATTCTGTAACCCGATGCGTAGCTATTCTGCAGGAGGGGGCAGTTTCTTCTTCAATACTTTGGCAAGCTCTAAGATGACGTTCTGCTTTGCCTGATAGACAATGAGAGTTTGTTTCGGCTGTGAGTGATCACCTATACGGGACAATACTTGTAGTCGTTTTGGTGCCTTCTCAGTGTGCGTAGCACGGAATTCGTGAATTACTGTCCCGTCGCTGGCCTTAAGGGTTCCGATGGCGGTTGCACGTACGTCCCACCGGTATGCCACACCCATGATCAGGTTGTCCCGAGAATCTGAGACCACGACCCCAGGCCAGTTCTGCGAATTGCCAATATTGACACTGGGAGGGATACCGTTGGTGTACTTGTGCTTAGTATCGTATTTGCAGGAGATCGAGAGTTCAAAGGCGGGCAGCCTGCCTTCATGGGTCGGTTCCAAGGCAATATATCCCTTTTTGAGGAAGACGCCGCGTACTTCAAAGGGCACCTTGACCCCGCACTGCTTCATGCATTCGTTGCGAAGTTTGGACAAGTCATTTCGCCATATGTCTGTTGAGGGATGCGATGTCGGCAAGTAGGATTCCAGAGCGTTCAGTGAATCGTATATCGTCCTGCCCGTGCCGGGAGAAAGACTCTCTTTGGCTATCAACTGTAGCTGTGCAGCAAGCGGTGCGACCTCGTTCTGCGATTCACCGGTTCCCAGGGTAGCAAACGCGGCGGCCAGGAAACGTGTGAGCCTATCGAGGTTCTTCCGGCAGACCGCATTGCGGGCCTCCCGAATTGCAGTCGTCCGAACTTCCCGCACATATTGCGCTTCGATGCGCGACCATCGGTCATACACATAGCCCAACCCCGCTTCATCCTTGAAACGGCTTGTGGCATTGCCCCATGCTCCAAACGTGATGTCCTCCTTGGGAGGCCAGCCGCCATTCCGCAGAGAGGCCAACAGCTGATCCACCAGCTTCGTGACCAGCGCATCACCCGCATTGTCGAGAGCAGTTCCTGCTGACTCGGAGAAGAGCAGCAAGGATTTCGCCCGAGAGGCAAGGATGAAACTCGACAGATACTGCCCGCTATCATACTCGCTCCGAGCCCTGCTGAGATAATACCAACCGCCGAGCTGCGTGGAAACGACCAGGATAGCCAGCGTGATAATAGCCGCTACTGTCAGAAGTTTCGTTCTTCTCTTAGCCATTATATCTCCATATGCCTTCGCTCGTGTCTTCAGACAAGAATGCTGACGTCTGCCGCAATCGCTGGTTGAGAGACAACTCACATCCTTAAATCCTAGAACTTGCCGGTCAGTTGTGCAAGGTGCTTCCGGCTGGAATCGATCTGGCCGAAACGTTGACCTCCCCCAGAGCGACTGTTACCATCAGTCGTGTTAAGCCTTGGCGATGCGTAGGCTAAGTGTCCCTCGCCACGGAACCGGAGCGTTGCGCGAAGCCGGTTGGCTGCCCGCAAGGGCAATTGGAGAAACAGTGATATGAAGAAGCTATACCTGTCCTGTCTGATTCTGGCATTGTGCGTATTATCCGCCGGCTGCAGTATGCCGAAGAACCTGCACTTCCTGGATCGTATCCCGCACGAGCAGCAAAAGGGCTTCGTGACCTTCATCACCGAGGTGGAAGGCGACGATGCCAAGCGCTACCAGCGAATGACCTACTCGATCGAGAAGATTGAGCAGCAACACCGCGTTGCGGCGTGCAGGCCGAAGGCCGGGGACTGGCAGCTCAGTGTTACGGATCGGCCTGGCGAGCATGAGTACGTCATTCACTACGCTTCGGAAATCGGTTACGCTGGGCAGCATGGCTCGGCCGACCCGGCCATATACTCCGGCGGCGGCCTGGTGGGTGTGTTGATGTCCAACAAGATCGAGCCATGGGCGATGAAGGACCGGGTCGCGATCAAGCGGCAGGAGCATCGCGTTGGCATCCGGGTGGTGGAGAACCAGACCACGGTCGTCCGCCTTAGATTGAAAGTCAGCAAGCCCGACAATGCCGGCGACTCGTCCGGCCCGCCGATGACAGCACAGATGACCAGTTCCGTCGAGGCACCCATCCGCATGGTCACCTCCGACTGCCTGATTCTGGAAGGTGCGACCGGCCCGAGGACGTACGCGGCCGAGACT
Source organism: uncultured Phycisphaerales bacterium (assembly GCA_965369385.1). Classification (GTDB taxonomy): domain Bacteria; phylum Planctomycetota; class Phycisphaerae; order SM23-33; family SM23-33; genus CBDUQP01. The sequence continues at coordinate 12,381 of CBDUQP010000036.1, read as the reverse complement.
TCGGCTGTCTATGACGCGGCCTTCGACGCGGCCAAGGGACTCGGCTGGAGAATCGACCGGGCCAACGAGGTGGACAAGACGCTCGTCGCACACATCACCCGCTTCGGGAGCAACCCCTTGGAGTTCGACATTGGCGTCCACGCACTGCCCGATGGGGGCGCCCGACTGGATATCTCTTCGCGGATGGAGTGGCAGAAATGGGGCACGTATAACACCGGCATGTCACTGAAGCGGATCAACCAATTCTACGATGCCGTCGACAGGCGACTTACGGGCCGCTGATCGGCGGAAGTTTCTTATTGCTCCTGGGAAATCCGGGGACACAGAAATCCGGGGAAACGATACCTGTTAAATGCTTCGAAATTGCGAATTATCGTTTCGCGGGCAACTTGGGCATGTTCATGTCAACATCTTGACATGTTCATGGTAAGATGTCCGCACGTTTTGCGCCTCGCACCAGGCCGGCGCGGGGCAATTTTTGTGGGAGCAAACAGGATGAACACACATCTGACAGCGGAAATATCACTGTCGGCATTGGGCTATAACATCAGATTGCTGCGGCAGCAGGTTCCCGCAGGAACCAAACTCTGCGCGGTGGTCAAGGCAGATTGCTACGGGCACGGTGTTGCGGGATTGTGGCCGGCGATAGCGGCAGCGGTTGACTGTCTGGCGGTGGCAGCACCTGTGGAGGCACTGCAATTGCGGCAACTGGGGTATGCGGGCCCGCTGCTGGTGTTCTTTTCCGCGTTCAGCCATGGTCCGCAAGATAAGGCCGCGCAAATACTTGAGTGTATGCTTCGCGAAGATATCGAAGTGACCGTGGCAGATATGCAGGCGGCCAATATGGCCGATAGCATCGCGGGGAAGCTGGGCACCACTGCCCAGGTGCATGTGAAGATTGATAGCGGAATGGGGCGTAGCGGGGTAGCTCATGGCGATGCGGCAGAGCTGGTTAAGGAGATTGGCGGTCTCAAGAACGTGAAGCTCTCTGGGCTTTATACGCACTTCGCCAGTGCTGATGAGGCCGATAAGTCCGCAAGCTATAAGCAGATAGAAGAATTCATGTCTGCCGTTGACGCATGTGACACAGATGGGGGAGTCATCGTTCATGCTTGCAACTCTGCCGGCACGATTGACCTGCCTGAAGCTCATTTCAATATGGTTCGTATCGGCATAGCGATGTATGGCTATCAGCCCTCTGATGAAATGCTTAACCATCTGGACCTGCGACCGATCCTGCGTTTGAGAGGTTCGTTGATGCAGGTTAAAGATGTAGCTGCTGGAAGTAGCTGTGGTTATGGTCTGAAACATACGTTTGTCGCTCCTTCTCGCGTTGGTCTGGTGCCCGTTGGATATGCGGATGGATACCGCCGGAGTCTTTCGGAGCGGGGAGTTATGAAGATTCGCGGGCAGATGGCTGGGGTCTGCGGCAGGGTTTCTATGGATCAGACAATTGTTGACGTCACTTCGATAGAAGGTGTGAGCGTTGGCGATGATGTTGAGATAATTTCGCCAAATCCCGCCGATCCGCACAGCGTTGAGAATCTGGCGAAGCTGGCTGATACGATACCGTATGAGATTACCTGTGGATTGGGCGGCCGGGTGGAGCGTGTGGTGGTGAAAGAATTCTCCGATGTCGCTGGGGGGTGACGAAACCCGTTAGTGGAAAAACGGATGCGCCGCTTGATTCACTGACACTGCCATGTCTATTATTCATTGTCGGTGGAACTAAGGGGTAGGGCTGCTGATTTACCGGAAGCATCACACGCAGCCGTGCGGCGCTCGGGAGTACTTGCGCTTTTGAAAGGCTGCTCGGTGGCAGGCACTTATTTTTGAAGGGGATCTCAAATGGAACTGAGTGCAGCGGACGATATTACCACGCGTGCAAGGATTTTGGTTGTAGACGATGAGCGGGTCATCCGCAGCTTGCTCAGGGACGTTCTGACCACTGTGGCATCCTACGATGTCGTCGAAGCTGCTGACGGATTGGACGCCCAACGCATTCTATCTGAGGGCGGGGAGTTTGACGTTGTCATATCTGACATAGCCATGCCCCAACTGAGTGGTATGGAACTAATGCAGTGGGCCAAGAAGGAGTGTCCCGGTCCGAGTTGGATAATCTTGTCCGGCAATCCCACGCTGGACAACGCTGTGCAGGCGGTTCACCTGGGGGCCTATGACTTTATTCGCAAACCGATGGATGTGGTTAACGGTTTACTGGTGACTGTCCGCAATGTTTTGCACAAGCGGCATGTTGAGCAAGAGCGTGATATGTTGCTCAAGGCGCTTGGTGCGCAAAATACCCAACTTGCAGAGGCGTGCGATCTGCTGCGGACACAATCTGGCCGGTTGGACCAGGACCTGAGGCGAGCGGATCTGATCCAGAGATCGCTCCTGCCCCGAACATCTCCGGATATGAAACATTTCTCTGTGAATGCAATCTATCGTCCTTGCCAGAGCGTTGGCGGAGATATCTATGATGTAATCCTTGCTGATGAAAGGCACGCTGTACTCTATGTCGCCGATGCGGCAGGGCATGGCGTTTCAGCGGCGATGCTTGCGGTGTTGTTCAAGAATCGAATAGGCATATACGATCACGATGGATGCGTCAGGCATCCCCGCGAGATTCTCAAATCGGTGAACGATGCCCTCCGTGCCGAGTGCAGTGCGCCCGGGCTGTTCATCACCGCAGCCGTTGGCGTTCTGGACTTGGAAGAGGGCCAATTGGCTATAGCATCCGCCGGCCATGTGCCTTTGTTGATACAGCGATCTGGCGGTTGGCTGGAGCGGGTGTACCACACCGGGCCTGCGTTGGGGATAATGGCCAATGCGGAGTTCTCTGAGAAGCTGATCACTCTGCACGAAGGTGATCGCCTGCTGATGTACACCGATGGTATATTTGACGCCGAGGCTGAGTCTGAATCGCTGACTCCGGAATACCTGGAATATGAGATCGGGCGAGCGGAGCTTACCGGCGATGAGTTGTTACATGATCTTCAGAACACTGCTGAGCAGCGGCGAGATGGGCGAAGCCAGGAGGACGACGTAATGCTGCTGCTACTCACCTGTGGGGCTGGAGAGTCTACGCTGGACAACGGTTCGCCGGAGGCAGTTCATATGCCCGTATGCGTGGAGAAGTCTCACGCGGCGGCTGTTCTTGTGGGCAATGAAGGCGGGACTCGATTCATAAGCGTGGATGGGCGTGCTACCTGGACATTCAGCACAGCGTTCTATGAGAAGTGCAAGCAGTGCATTGACGACGATGAACCATGCCGTATCGTGCTGGACCTGTCGCTCTGTACATATATGGACAGCACATTCCTGGGGACGATGCTTGAGTTAGTGACAATCACCGACGCTGGTGGCCAGGACTTCCGTATACAGGGCGTTTTGCCACAAGTTCGGGAGGCATTTGAGGAGTTGGGTATGGATGCGGTTCTTAACAGGATAAGCACCGAAATGCATGCCCTGCCAACACACATGGAACCGGCTGCGGGCGTGTCTGTCGGTTGTGCACCGGACGCGGGGCGTGTTCTGGCATCGCACGAGGCCCTGGCGTCATTGAGTGAAGAGAATCGCCGCGAATTTGCCGCCCTGATAGAAGGCCTCCAGAAAGAAACAAGCGTAATGGGCTGACGACATTCGTCAGGCGGGGGTTATTGTGTATGTTTTGCCCGTTTCGGTTGGGAACTCTATGCAAGCATCGGCTACGGTCAGCTTCTGTGACTTTCCGTCGGCCTCCACGTTCACGGCAGTTTCTCCGCCGAAGAACTTCACTCTGCACGGTGTTCCGCGTAGTGAGGTGATCTTTGCCTCGGTGAGTTTGCCCGCCTTCCACGCCAGGTCCACTTCGAATCCGCCGCGAGCCCGGAAGCCGGTCAGATTGCCATCGGCGAGGGAAGTCGGCAGGGCAGGCAGTAGTCGCAGTAGGCCGCGACGGTCCTGGAAGAACATCTCGGCGATGGATGCGACCATGCCGATGCCGGCTTCGATCTGGAATATCCGCCTCTGGAACCAGTTGAGCGTGGTGGACGTTTCGCGCCAATCCAGCAGCGACATCAGCAGGTTATCCATCACGTGGTTCTTTGCGTTGAAGTTGAATTCGAACATCGCCTTGTCGCCTTCGTACAGGCGGCTGCGGATATGTTGATCCCACACCCACGTCAGCGAGCACCCGCGGTCGCGTCCCGATGTCTGGCGCACTTCGAGCGATTTGCGAATCGCTTCGGAATATTCGGGGGTGTCCTCGGGCGTGATCCTGTCTCCCGGGCTCATGGACACGAAGTGCGACCTGTGGCGATGGCCGGGGTCGACAGGTTCGTGGTCTTCCATCCACTCAAGCAGGTCGCCACGTTCGCCTATTACCGGCTGGGGAATCTTGCTCAGCATCTGCGACCATTCGGCTCGCATATTGTCATCCATGCCGAGAAGCTCGGAGGCAGCCAGCACATTCGTCAATACCTCCCGTGATAGTTCTATGTCCATAGTGGATGGGCTGGAGATCGCGCAGTATCGCTTGCGATTTTTGATGCCCATCTCAGGTGAATAGCCGGGGAAGATGACCAACTGGCCGTCTTCGTTCTCCCACAGTGCGCCCTTGTAGAATGTGGCCAGTTCCTTGAGGAATGGGTACAGGCGGTCTCGCAGGAAGTCCACATCACCGCTGTATTCCCAGTGATGCCAGAGTATCTGCGCAACCCACGGGGCGCCGCTGGCCCAGTAGAAACCGAGGTCGTCGCTGTTACCCAGCGTGTTGCGGTCGCAGCATCCGGCAAACCATACGCCGTCGCAGCCAAACATATCCTGGCATGCGATTCTTGCCTGGGGCAGAACGTGCTCCACCCAGTCCATCACCGGAATGAGATGGTCCGAAAGGTTCACCATCTCCAGCGGCCAGTAGCACATGGTGAAGTTCAAGTCCAGATGATAGTCGCAGTCCCACGCAGGGCGGCGGTCCTGGTTCCATATGCCCTGGAGCGTTATTGGCGTGGAGAACGGTTGACCTGCGGGTGCGGGCCTTCCGCTGTTGATCGCCATATAGCGTCCCATATTAAACATCTTCTCTACCAGTTCAGGCGAGGACTGGTCAGTGTCTATAGCTTCTTTGATAAGGTCAGCCGTTGTGCGGCTAGTGTGTTGTTCGGCGATGTTCAGGCTCACGCGATTGTAGATGCTCTTGTGGTCCGCGATGTGCTGGCGTTTGAGTTCTTCGTAATCTGCGGGTACATCTGCCAGCTTATTGAGACAATACTCCAGTGGATTGTCGGCTTCGTCATCGGTTGATACCGCGATCAGCAGCGTAACTTCGTCGCAACTGTCGAAACACGTTGAGACGCCGGCAGACCGCTCAAGTGCTTCGGGTTCGCGGAAGATGAAGCTCATGCCATTTAGGTCCGGTCCGGGTATTTCGCCGCCGATAGGCGTATATTCGCGGCGCCCGTTGGTTAGCCTGCCGCCATGTTGCAGCACCTTCACGGCAGTGGCGAACCGGACGCCTTCTTCGAATTCGCATTCGAGGGCTACTTCACCGAGTTTGGAACTGCCTGAGATTTCGCAGTCTGGATCAAGTAGTCGCGACAGCGTGACCTGGCCGGACAGGTGCCCCACGCGGTTTGGCGAGTTCAAGCGGACGACGATCACGCCGGCATGCCATGAGCAGAAGTGCTCGCGTTTATACAGAACACCGTCGATCTCATATTCTACGGTAACGATGCCGGTTTCCATATCGAGTGTGCGGCTGTAATTCTTGATGTCGTCTTGGGCGCCATCGCGAGCTTCCTGGAACAAGCCAAGATCGGATGCGGGCATGAGCGGATTCACATAAAGCGGGCGGCCGCTGGAGGGGAGCTTCGTCAGTACCAACTCGTGGGCTTCGTCCCATTTCTCATCAAGGCAGAGGCTTCGCATTTCCGGAATGATCTCGGCGAAGTTGCGTTTCTGGTACTTCCAGTATCTCCGCAGGAGCATATCGTGGTTCAGGCCGATACGTTCGTTCAGTGCGCCGCCGAGCACCATCGCGCCCAGGCGGCCGTTACCGATGGGGTATCCTTCGTTCCATTCGATTATCTGCTGGTCGGACCAGATTGCGTGCCTATTGTCCTTCATTGGAGCGTTCCTTATCATTCCCTCGCCCTTTGATGATCGGCAGGGGAGCAATGGTGTCTTGCGTATATTGTACCAGATTGTCGATTGTCGACAAAGCCAGGGCCGCAGGCATTCTATGGGCAACCATTACATATTCAAGGCAGCATTTCGGCATTTTCGCGTTTTTTTGCACATAACATGCGTCCACAAGCCCGGCGGCCTTCAGGCGAGCCTGCCGGCGTCAAATTTGCCGCGTTTTACGGAATTCGCCGGGCGGCATTCCGGCGTGTTTGCTGAACTGCCTTGTGAAGTAGTAGATGTCAGTATATCCGAGTTTCGACGCGATTGCCTTGATGGGCATGTCGGTTTCGCGGAGAAGTGTGCGGGCGGCTGCCAGGTGCGAGTGTATCGCGTATTGGTGTGCCGACATGCCGGTTGCGGCCCGGAATCGGCGGCGGAATGTGCTGGCGGCCATGTTGCATTGGGATGCCAGATGCCCGTAGTCGGTCTCGGGATTGTCGGTGTCGGACAGACGCGAAATCGCGTGCTGGAGCCATGTCTGGGCGCGGAGCGTTTCCTGTTGGCGGGCTTCTGCCAGGTCTATGAGGATGCTTTCAAGCAGGTTGATTGCTCGCAGGCGAGACCACCTTCCCGGATCGAGAGCAATTGCGAGCAGGGCATCGAAGCGGCGCCGGTAGTCTCCGTCGGGCGGCTCGGGTTGGGGAGTGTGTGCGAGGATGCCGTCCATGCGCCATCGGTCGGCAAGTGGGCCCTGGAAGGCTACATAGCGATGGTCCCATGTTTCCGGCGGGCGGGCGGAACGGAACTCGATTCGTGGCCCGGGCAGGGCGGGCCAGAACCACTTTCCGGATAGTTCATACTCGGTGGTGTCATATCGCAGGTAGAGCGTTCCGGCCGTCATGTATTGCAGCGTGGAGTAGCCGTCATAGTGCTTGTTCACATGTGCGTCGCAGGCGGGAAAGTGGTTGCGGTGCAGGAATGTGAGCTCGTCTGCCATAGTGAGCATATTGTACAAAGAATAGAGCAATGAGTCTATTGTTCTTGATAATAGGGCATATGATAATAAGCATATATTCCAAGCAGCGAGCAATATGTAGAGAAACGTGAAAACAAGTTCAGAGGTGCACCATGAATGATGTCCTGCGAAGATGCCTTGACGATGTGGAAGAACGAATTGATGAAGCCGTCGAAGCCGATCTCCTGGCCAGGTGGCATGCGTTCCTTGACGGTGAGATAACCGAAGGTGTGTTCATAACCAGCTCGCGCGAGCCCAAGGCGTCCAAAGTGGAATGGCCGAAGGTAAAGGTCAGCGAGTTTATCAATGATTCAGATGCCATGCTGCTGGACCAGTTCACCCAGGTATCCAGGCAGTTGGGCGGCGATGCCGGCCTGCTGAATGTTCGCTGCAACTACAGCACCGGGCTGATGGCGTGTCTGTTCGGATGTGAACTGTACATGATGGATGATGACCTGGCCACGCTGCCGACTGCCATATCACTGGGAAGTACAGAGAAGGTTGCCGAGGTCGTGCGAAATGGCATGCCCGATCTTGACACGCATCTGGGCGGGCGGGTGTTCGAGACGGCTGAGCGGTTCAAGGAGGTATTCGCCGAGTATCCCAAGATCGCCCGCAACGTCACGCTGCACCATCCCGATACGCAGAGCCCCATAGACGTGGCCGAGCTCATCTGGGGCAGCGATATGTTCTACGGTGTCTATGACGAACCGCAACTTTTCCGCGAGCTGTTGGAACTGCTCACCGAGACGCATATCGCCTTCCTGACTCGCTGGTATGAAACTGTTCCTGCGGAACATCGAAACGTGCACAAGTGTGCGGCCCTTGACGGGCGTGCGTATATGAGCAGCGATTCGCTCATGAATCTGTCGCCCGAGACATATGTGGAGTTCATCAGGCAAACCGATCAGCGGGTGCTTGATGCGTTTGGCGGCGGGGTGATCCACTTCTGCGGCCGGGGCGACCACTTCATCGAACCGATGAGTGAACTGCGCGGATTGTGCGGTATTCAGCTATCCCAGCCGGAGTACAACGATATGGAATGCATCTATCGCAACACGGTGGACAAGGGCATCAGGATTTACCAGTTGGATTACGAAACCGCCATCAACGCTGGTCGCCCAATGAGAGGCATGGTGCACGCCTTTGCCCCGGCAGACGCATAGCCGTGCGGTTGTGGCCGATAATCATGGTGCCCTCTGCGGTGTCGCAATGTCACCCGGGAAGGTAACCAGTACGCTGCGGCGTGCAGGCATCTGACGATGAGTCTAGGCGGTAACGCCTCGCCGGAAGATTCATCTGTCGTCGAATTCGTCGCCTCGGAATGTGTGTCCGAGATACGTTTTGCGGACCAGTTCATCGTTGATCAGGTCACGCGGCGCACCTTCGCGGAGGATGATTCCATCGTCCATGATGTAGGAGCGGTCCGTTACCGACAGCGTCTCGCGGACGTTATGGTCGGTCAGCAGGACGGAGATTCCGCGATCCTTCAGGCCGCGAATCTGCCCCTGGAGCTCTTCCACTGCGATGGGATCAACGGCTGAGAATGGCTCGTCAAGCAGTATCATAGTGGGGTTGGTCACCAGTGCGCGTGCGATTTCCAGTTTGCGTTTCTCTCCGCCAGACAGAGTGCTGGCCTGCTGGCCTGCAACGTGCGTAAGGTGGAATTGTTCAAGCAGGCTGTCGCATCGTTCATCCCGGGTGGCTTTGGTGAGCTTCATTGTTTCCAGCACAGCCATCACGTTATCACGTGCGCTCAGTCGCTGGAAGATGCTGGCTTCTTGGGAAAGATACCCCATTCCGCGTCTGGCTCGTTTGAACATTGGCATCTTGGTTACATCCACGCCGTCGAACATCACAGATCCGCCTTCGGGCGCTATCATGCCGATAGTCATTCGAAAGCTGGTGGTTTTCCCCGCGCCGTTGCGGCCCAGAAGGCCCACGATCTCGCCCTGATTGACCTTGAACGAGACGTCGTTGACCACGGTTCTGCCGCTGTATTTCTTCACGAGGTTTCTGGATTCCAGAAGAACCATATGCTTTATTCCTAGAAATTAGAGCAATTAAGAATTTTCGGGTTTTGATTGTGGATAACTTGTGTGAAAGCAATACCAAGAGTCCACTTGTTACTGCCGCATGTCAGTTGTGCAGTTTTGCCCGTTGCAAAGGTCACTTGTACAGTTGTAATGAACGCTACTATTCATTGGGTCAATACTGAAGCTACTGTCATGTTGAAAAGCAATTTACAAAGACAATACTACCTTGCGGAACACCCTGGGAGAGCCCACAGCAATTCTAATGCGTATTACTCGTCCAGATCGTCGCACTTGAGCGGCTTGGCGACGATCTGCAAGTTGATTGTGGATAACTCTCGGTTTTTGTCCAAAACGGTCCGATTTTATGCCGGTTTGGGGTGATTTTGCGGATTTTGCGGCCGGTGTTATGGTCCGCATCACTTATCGGATAAGCCTCATACTACCAATGTCAGGCAGGATTGGCAAGCCGGGCAGCAGGGGCAGGCTGTGGCCCGCTGGCCAGTACACGAACATAGCCTTGCCTATCAGGTTGTAGCGAGGAACCGTTCCGAGCTGATATTGAACTTTGCCATCCTTGTCCAGAAGCTTCAGCGACGGGGCGGCCTCTATCCATCCGCGAGAGTCAAGGCTCTGCGGGCTGTTGTCTCCCAATACGAAAAACTCGTCGAGATCGGGGTTGTCTTCGTGCTTATGGAGCGTAATGGGGTATCCGTTCGTTCCCCATCCGGGCGAGTTCTGCTCCTCCACTTTGCGATTATTGCCCTTGGCGCTGAACTCTTGGCGTACTTTTTCGGCGTGGTCCATGAGGTGTGGGGATGCATTTCCCCGGGGGCGCCCGAGCACGCTTTCCGTGTAATAAACGTCACGTTGAAGCTTTATGTGGCTTATAAGGCACTTTCCGCCCATGGTCCCCAGTTGCGCCTTGGGGGCCGGCAGGGGATTGCCGCCATTTCGGGCCTGTGCCATGCGATTCTTGATCAGCTCTTTGTTGGCATGGTACTCCTTGTAGATTACCGAGGCACCATCGACCATCACCCGCACGCTACAGTCCACATGCTCCAGAGAGACATTCCATCCGCGATTCATCGTTAGCTCAGAACCGTCCGCTTTTGCCCAAAGGTAGTCTTTCCATGGTTTCGAATCTGAATCGCGTGGCCGGCGATATAGCAAAATCTTGCCACTTGTGGCGATATCGACGCGGAAACCGTATTGCATATTGAACAGGATCAGCGATATTCCCGGGTTGGCGGTTTTGGGGGTGAAGACGGCTGACAGTTTCAGGTCACCGCAGAGATCGACAGAGATAGGTGCCTGGCTGGGGCGATCCGGGTCCAGATGGTTTTCTTCCTGGTGGCGACTATCGTATCCGTATCGCGGAACGAATGCTTCGGTCATCGAATCGGAATTAGCCTGGCGGAGCTGGTCGTTGAGATCGCTTTTGCTTTCCCATGGTTTGTTCTTTACCTGCTTGCGTAGGCCTTCAAATGTGAGAAGACCGGGCGAGTTTCCGCCTTTGAACTCAAAAACGCGTCCTTTTTCGATATTCAGATTCCAGCACGAGTCCAGGCCTTCGGGGGCCCATCGTCTCGGTTTGTCATACCCATCATCAGACAGCATTTTTTCGTTGGTGAGGATGAAATCGTTATCGTGGACGATTTGCCACATTGCATTTTGCGCGTGTGGGGGTTTGCGGCGGATATCGCTGACGGTTCCCTTGTAAGGCGTCACGAAGATATCTCCGTGGACGATTTCGAGGGTCTCGCCTGGAATCCCTATGAGGCGTTTTATGTAGTTATTTTCGTTACTTTGGGGGTTTGTGAATACTATTACATCCCACGGCTGCGGTTCGCAGAAGCGGTATGAATATTTCATGACCAGCACCCGGTCGCCGCCTCTTACGTGTTCGGCAGGGTCGGTCTCGGATCTGGACAGTCCGCAGTTGGGGCACTCGGCACCGGATATCTCGTAGAGCTTTTTGCGATCCGGTGCGTTACCGGAGAATCCGTAGGGATATTTCCAATGGCATGCGCGGCAGGTGAGTTGGAAGTGCTCGCCCATCAGTTGCTGAGCCATCGACCCGGTTGGTATGACGAATCCCTCCACCAGGAAGGCTCGCAGAACGAAAGCCATGATAATTGCGATGGCGATACTTTCCACCGTGTCACGGATCGTCTTCAACTCTCTCAAGTGTTTTTCATTGCTCATACTCATATTCAGACTGAGGATAGCTTCTCGACTCCCTCCATCCAAGCTTTTACCCGCCAATGAATCCCACATTTTGCCATGAACCGGTTTGTTGGTGACGGGGCGGGAGTTGACCCAGCCGCCGAAACGCTGTAATCATTGTAGCTTGTTCACGGCTGTTACCGGGCGTTCTGTGGCCTGGAAGCACTGAAGCAGATCGAATCAGATCAGGAAAAATCGAACAAGAGTGAATATCACTGTAGCAAGGAGTATTTGATGGACAAGGCGCAACTGGCGGCGAAGATCAAGGAAGTGGCATTTCTGGAAGGCGACTTCATTCTCAGGTCCGGAAAGCGGAGCAAGTATTACCTGGATAAGTACCTGTTCTCGGCATGTCCGGACATTCTGGCTGAGTTGGGCAGGCGTTTTGCCGAGCACGCCGCCGATGCCGATATGATCGCTGGGCCCGAGCTGGGCGCGGTGGCACTGGCTGCGTCCACATCTATGGCTTCGGGCAAACCGTTCGCTATCGTTCGCAAAGCCAAGAAGGACTACGCGACTTCCAAGCTCGTAGAAGGCCCGGCCGTGAAGGGCAAGAAGGTGCTGCTGGTCGAGGATATCGGCACGACGGCGGGTGCTGCACTGGAGGCCGCAAACACGCTGGTGGCTGAGGGTGCGGAGATAGTGAAGATGGTATTCGCGATAGATCGCTTGCAAGGCGCTCGAGAAAACGTGGAGGCGGCAGGTTTCACCTTCGCATCGCTCCTCACCAAAGAAGACATGGGCATCTAACAGTCTCTGACATTCTTCCTGTTTACAAAGAACGAGAACACCTTGCAGGCAGGCGGGAGTGAGTTGATGCTGATTCGACAAAAGCGTCGGATATTGCGTAATTCGCAATGGTGCAAAAAGGTGCAGAATTGCGAAAAATGGTGCACGAATACCATCTTGTGCACCTTTTTCAGCGTTGAAAAACGGCCATTAAGTGATGAACTCGCCAGCCGTTAGCCATTACTAACTACCACAAACTGTGTCACACGT
>CBDUQP010000035.1:0-26580 GCA_965369385.1 uncultured Phycisphaerales bacterium | reverse complement strand
CCGTAATCTTTCAGGTGCTTGTCCAGTCCAAGGCGAACGCCGGGCGTGTATGAGTGTCCGTGATCTGCCAGCAGCGTTATGCTCACGCGGCCGCGGCTTTCGTGAATTAGCTGTAGAACCAGACGCTCTATCCTCTCAAGGCAGCGAATCTGCCCGGCTTCGCCCTGTTCGGTGCTCATGCCGGCAGTGCTGACGATATAGGCAGTGAAATCCTTCTCAAGCGGCGGTGATGTGCTTCGGGCTATCTGCCCGACTTCGCGTTTGAACACTTGCCACGGGTAGATATAGCTGATTGCATCCCAAAGGGCATCCGCCCGGTGGTCAACATGCTTCTCGAAGGTGGAGTTCATACCGTTGAGGTAGGCCATCGATCCGCCGACAACCCTGTTAGCCTTGCGATCGAAGTATTCTGCCTCAAACGCTGGGCAGGTCTTCGCGGCTAGCGCATCGGCGAGGCCGAGATCGGTTAGCGTCGGGTAGGGGGCTACCACCTTTGACGGCGGGAAGAACATTCCCAGATGGCCATCTTGGCGATACTTGTCGATCACCTCGTAGGCAAAACCGTCGAGAATGATGACCACGTGTCTGCGGTCTTGCGGCGATATTGAATCGAGCGGTATCAATTCATCGGCTTGCCCGTCTGAAGTGTTATCATATCCGATAGTGGCCAGTCTGCCGATGCGATTGGAAATCAGAAAAAAATCCGAGACGCCATCGCCGGAAGTGTCGTAGGCGTGGGTGACAATTCCCTCGCTGACTCCTTTGGCGGGCGAGGCCGAGAACCGGAGCGGGTCGGCGCATCCGCCGGGCAATACGGCGAGGAAGATCATAATACACACGAACGAGCATTTGCGGTAAATCATATCGGTACACTCCTGTGAAGGACAATCGCACCGCAGTCAGCTACGCATTGTACCCAAGTATTATAGGCATGACAGAGTGATGGAGTGCAAATGAAGTTTCCGCAACGTGTTACATTTGATAGAGGAAGCCAGTGGCTGGGATGAATTGCTGACATGGACTGAGCAGACTGGAAAATCGCTTGGGAAATTCGTATGCTCTGGGCTCTAGTCTGGGCATCGCCAAACTGTTTGGCGAGACATAAGTCTTATTTTAATAACGAGAAATAAACATGACCGACAATGCCGAAAAATCTTCTCCGCCGGTAGTTGGCGTAGTAATGGGCAGTGACAGCGATCTGGACACTATGAAACGCTGCCTTGACCAGTTGGACGATTTTGGGATCCCTTTTGAGGTGAGAATTATTTCCGCTCACCGCACGACGGTTATCGCGCATGAATATTGCACAGGGGCTGTGGGGCGAGGGTTGAAGGTTATCATCGCAGCGGCCGGGATGAGTGCGGCGTTGAGTGGTGTTATGGCGGCGGGCACTACGCTTCCGGTTATTGGCGTGCCGATGTGTTCCGGACCGCTCGTAGGTATTGACGCAGCCTTGAGTACCATGCAGATGCCTCCGGGGATTCCCGTTGCGTGCATGGCGATAGGGTCTGCGGGCGCTCGCAATGCGGCCATCTTCGCAGCCGAGATCTTGGCGCTTGGCGACGTGGAACTGGCGGATAAGCTGGCAGGGTTCAAGAAGGATCAGGCAAAAAAAGTTGTGGAAAAAGACGCATTGTTGGCTGAACAGCTAAAGGGCTAACAGTTTGAGGTCGAAAGAACATACTGAGTGAGGGTTCTGATGGCCCGCGCCGTTGGAACTACCGTTTTAGTGTGAGGATTTGACTGAGCCTACCGACGTGTATAGACTTGATAGTGTGGAGGGGCTTGGTGCCCTTGTGCATCCTAGGCCCACCGGAGTATTTGACTCATTGGGGAATGGCTATGTTCGGATTAATCAGACGAGTTTTGGCAATCCTTGTACTGTCAGGGACCTTCCTGGGGGGATACTATCTTGGGCGCACAAAAGATAGCCCCGATATTATCGCCTGGACTGTCGATGCTTACCACAAAACCGCCCAAGTGGTAGAAGTCGCGATGACAAAGGTTGGTCAGGCAACCGATGGTATGAGCGGCAAGGACGATCCTCAGGAATCCGTCGACTCGGACCGCCCAGACGTGGACCACAACGGGCGTGCGTTACGCTGACTCGTAGCCGCAAGGGGTGCAGCACACGCTGGTCAATTCTCTGTCGCATCGAATGGAGTCGCTAATGGTCTTTCAAAAGCACTTCGAGCTTAGCACTGCTGGGCACCGCGATATTCATGATATTACCGATGATGTTGCTCAGATAGTTTCCGAGTCGGGAATTCAGACAGGCACTGTGCACGTGTTCAACGTAGGATCCACCGGCAGTATAGGCACAATAGAGTTCGAACCGGGATTGCAACGCGACTTGCCCGACATGCTGGATAAGGCCATTCCGCCGAGCATGCTTTACGGGCACGAGGAAATGTGGCACGATGGTAATGGTCATTCGCATTTGCAGGCTACATTGCTTGGGCCATCGGTTACGATCCCTGTGGGAGATGGGCGGCTGGTAGTTGGGACGTGGCAGCAGATTTTCCATCTGGAGTGCGATATCAAGCCTCGAACCCGCAATATTGTCGTGACCGTCAGCGGGGAGTAACGTCGGGCCATGATTACAGGGGGCAACTACCACCATGGCGACCCACGATACGGCTGTGTGTCGCCATGCCACCCCACTTGCGGGCAACCCCTTATACAAGGCAAATTTGCGTTTTTTGGTCAACGATGCCTTGACTTCTGATGCACTCTAACTAAACTGTGTAGCTCCGAGCAGGGAACTGCTCCGGAAGCGGCCATGGCGGAATTGGCAGACGCGCAGGCTTCAGGTGCCTGTCTCCTTCGGGAGGTGGAGGTTCGACTCCTCTTGGCCGCATCAGACGTGAAGTGAACTGAGCCCGGTCAGGTATCTCCTGATCGGGCCGTTCTATTAATGGATGTCCTGTCTTCCTGTCTGGTATGAGAATTGCGACCGCGTCCGCTCCTTCTGTGTTTCTCAGAGGCCGACGGCCTCGCCAGATCCTAGGCGGAGGCGTACCTGTCACGACGAAGCCGCAGGCGAAGACGGAAGTCTCCGATCCGGCAGCCATATTGAAACAAAGTCCTGAAAGGGCGATACGTATTTGGCTGGCAATCCACAACGCGCAGGCGTTGATGCCGGAACGGGCGGCAATTCACGGTCTCGAAAGAACACGGCCGTTTCGGATTATCCCTTGTGTCGCCCCGTCCTGCTTCGCTCTACGAGCTTCGCAGGACAAGTCGGGGCTTGGCTATTCTTGTACGCCTTGTCCGGAGGCTTACGCCTCCGTCTAAGTTCTTGCTGGCCCTTCGGGCCAGAGCCCATCCGTTAACCCCCCAATCCTCACCCGCACGCGCCTGCCGCCGCCTTGTACAATCCGCATGCCGGACAGGATTGGGGACAGGTGCGTGCGCCGTGCTTCTTGCACCAGTCCCCGTTTTGCTCGCATCTTGCCGGTATTCCGACAAATCCATGCGGAATTAAGGCGGACCGGGGGCACGCAGAGAAGCTATTTCATGTTCCATCCGCCATCCACGCGGAGCACCTGGCCGGTTATGTAGTCGCTTTCGGATAGGAAGACCACCGCCGAAGCTACATCCTGCGGGCTGCCGGTGTGTTTCATGGGGATTTGTGCCAGAACCTGCTGGCGAACGTTGGCGGGAGTCTCATCTGACCAGAGAATTACTCCAGGTGAAACTGCATTTACGCGGATTTGCCTCGTCGCGAGCGATTTAGCGCAGCTCATGGTAAGCGCAATCAAGCCGGCCTTTGACGCACAGTATGCCGGGTACGCCGCCCAGGGTGAATCGGCGGAAGCATCGGCGATATTCACGATAGCGCCGCCGTCTGGCATGATTTCGATCGCGTGGCGAATGCACAGGGCCGGTGCGCGAGAGTTTATGGCGTGCTGCAGGTCCCACTGCTCGGCGGTGAGTGTGTTAATTGGCGTCTTGGTGTATATGGAAGCATTATTTACGAGTATATCTATGCGTCCGAACTTTTCTCTGATTCGCGCGAACATGTCTGCGAGCTGGGCTGAATCGGCCAGGTCTGCCTGGAATAGTTCCACGCTGCTGCCGGTTTCGATAATATCGGCGGCGGTTTGGGCGGCTTCGTCTTTCGAGCGGTGATAGTGCAGAGCAATGGTCGCGCCGGCCGACGCGAGCTGGGAGGCGATTTGCCTGCCAAGTCGCTTTGCAGCACCGGTAACCAATGCGATTTTGCCGTTAATGTCCATTTCCGCTCACAGTGCTGAAAACTGTTTTTCAGCCAACTCGATAGTTCTGATTAGAATACAATTTGGACACATATGTCGCGTGTCGATGTAGCTTCGCGGCGAAGCGGCCGCAATTATGTTAAGATTATACACGAATTGTTATTCTTTCGGTCCACAATGCCGATACGAATAAGAGGTTAGCTTGGTTTTACGGATTTGGCAAGTCATTGATAGCCGGACCGTTAACGTTGCTGTGTCCGGAGCGGAGGTTTTGGGCTGGTTGCGGACTGGAGTCAAGTTTTGTACGCTCGGTGGTGGATGCTTGTATGTCCTCGAATATAACGTTCTGAGATCGCGATGATGAGATTTACAATCCGGATGAAACTTATCGCATTGTTGGCTGCGGTTGGACTGCTACCGCTGCTTGCAGCGCTTGCGACGATCACGATCGGCGGAAGGCAGTTGTCTACCGAATCATCCGGGAAGACGATCCAGTTGTTGGCGGCAACAAAGGCGCGTGCCCTGAATGTCGCACTTTCCAAGGATATCCAGAAATTCTATACCCTCTTCCATGATGAACCTCAGATGGTGCGACTGCTTACCACTGAGCAAGCCCAACTCGATTCAAGCGAGCTAGAGCGTCTTGATCGCGTTTGGCCGAGCCTTACCAAGGGGTCTCCTGAGCTTGCCAAGGTTCTCGAAAATCCGGTAGCATTGCGTCTGCGAAGCATTATGAAGGTTAACAAGGCTGTGTCGGTGATTCTTGTAACGAATCGTTTCGGACAGCTCGTAGCCGCTTCGGGAAAAACGACGGACTATTACCAGGCGGATGAAGCCTGGTGGCAGGATACATGGAACAAGGGTGTTGGTAGGATTGTTGTTCCGCCGGTTGAATACGATGCTAGTGCAGGTGTTTGGTCTCTCGAGATGTGCATTCCGGTTCGCCACGATGACAAGATACTCGGGCTTGCCAAGGTTGTGCTGGATATCAGCGAGTGGATGAGCACGGTATTGGAGCAGCACGACAAGTTTAATCAGAGCGAAGATGTTTCGGGAATGGTGATTCGGCCTGACGGTAAGATAGTGTTCTGGGATGATGCCGCCAGTCGCGGATTACCCATGCGGACCCCTCTGTTACACAGGCTTAATGATTGGCCTGATGCCAATGGTGACCTGGATTCAGGGGGATGGCGTGTTTCTGAGAACCGTGATTTGCAGGGGTTTGCCAAAGTAGCACCGCTGGGGCGGTTCGGTCTGGACGCGGTAAAAACTCCCGCGTGGATTCTGGTTCTTTATGTTCCGGCCGGGAGCGTTCTTGGGCCTGTGCGGGAACTGACGTTGGTGGTCCTTGGCGTTGGCCTGGTGATTATCCTGGCTATTTTCCTGGTGGGCCTGGCCCTTGGCGAGCGGAGTATAGTGGCGCGTCTCAAGGGAATGCGAGAGGCTACACGTCGCGTGGCTGGGGGTGAGCTATCACACCGGATCCACATGAATGAGTTTGGCAAACGCCTTACCGGACTCGACGAAATAAGTGACCTTGCCGAAGATTTCAACCGGATGGTGGATCAGGTTGAACAATCGCATGACCTGCTTCGCGAGGCGAATGAACTGAAGACGAACTTCATCCGAGTGGCCGGACACGAGCTGCGGACACCGGTGGCGTATATGTCGGCGATGTCAAATCTGATATCCAAGGGCGGGCAGGATGATGAGAAGCGGATGAACTCGATACGGATGATGGGTACCAAGGCGCAGCGTCTTGAGGGGATCATCAATGCGATGTTCAAACTCATGCCCGGTGAGGATGAAGAAAGCGAATTGCACCTCGAAAATGTTAACCTCTCGCTGCTTCTTGAAGATGTCTACGTGGATTGCCAGCCTTTTATCGAACAGCGGAAACAGCGTCTGATTATAGAAATGAGCGAGGGCGTTCCAGAGGTTACTGTGGACCGCGCAAAAATGCAGGATGTGGTCGAGAATCTTGTGATGAATGCCATAAAGTTTACGCCTGATGGTGGGATTATCAAGGTGCGAGGCGGGCAGCAACTCGGCGAATACGTAACGATAGTGGTGCAGGATCAGGGCCCGGGAATAGCAGAACAGGATATTCCACACATTTTTGATCCGTTCTTCAGTGCGGGAGATGTCATGAAGCATTCGTCGGGTCAGGCTGGGTATCTCAAGCGAGGTATGGGGCTTGGTTTGGCTATTGTGCGTCATTTCGTGGACCTGCACAGCGGAACCATTCACGTATCCACGTCCCCAACCGGTACGGTATTCACCGTAACTGTGCCCAAGACGCCAAAACTTGTACAAGGCGATTAGCTTAGCCGTAGCATACAAGTTCGTTTCCTATAAAGATTTCAATGGCAGCAATGGATGTTTGCCGGGTAAAATTATATGTAGAGATTTACATTTCATTAGTGTGTCTGCATTGGGTGCGAGTCAATAGGGAGTGCTGAGATGAAACTTGCAGAGCATGGGGCCCAGGAGCCTGAACAGTTCGGAATGTGTGATCGCGTGAGTGCTTGGAGAAATCGGGATGTGCGGGCCGATTTTCATAACTACTCCTCGCACGAGGCCTGGTCACCCGGCATGAACATCTACGAGCAGCAGGACGAGTACGGAATAGTCGTCGATCTTGCTGGGGTTCTGGGAGACGATATTGATCTCAGGACCGAAGGCAATGAGTTGATCCTTACCGGAACGCGGGAGCTGCCTCGCCTGCCCGAGATGAAGGCGGACGCCAAACTCAGGCTAATGGAGATCGATCACGGGCGATTCACCAGAAGTCTAGAATTGCCGGATGACGCCAATTCAGACGCGATTACCGCGGCCTACAAGTGCGGTTTTCTGTGGATACGCATACGCAAAGTGTGAAAAACTCGGATAGTTCTGAATCCCAAGACGCCGACAAAGGCTGCTGTCTCGCATAGAAGAGGGGTGTTAACACATGGCCAAGAAAACCAGGAAAGCGAAGAAGCCTCAAGTTGTCACAGATGATGAACTCGCTGTTGAAGTGCGTTCTGCCAAACATGTGACTACCGGGGTTTCCACCGAAGGCGAGACCATAGAGATACCCGATGAGGTGGCAGTACTTCCGATTCGCAATATGGTGCTCTTTCCGGGCACGGTGGTTCCTCTTGCCATCGGTCGTGACAAGTCAAGAAAGCTTGTTGAGACGGTTCTGCCTGACCAGAAAATGATTGTAGCGGTCTGCCAGAAGGATCCTGATGTTGAGGATCCCAAACCAGAAGATATGTATGAGATAGGCACTGCCGTCGCCAGTCTGAAACTTCTTCGTATGGACCAGGGCGTGCAGAACCTTGTTGTGCATGGCTTGTTCCGCGTGAAGATCGAAGAGTGGCTGCAGGATGAACCCTACAAACGTGCGCGAATCAGCGTAATCCATGACAGTCTTTCAAAGAGCAAGGAACTTCAGGCACTTGAGCTCAACGCCAGGAATCTGGCATCGCGTGTGGTTGAGCTTTCTCCCAGTATTCCCGATGAAGTTCAGGTGGTCCTGCAAAATGTGGACAGACCGGGGGCGCTCAGCGATTTTCTGGCTGCCAATCTCCAGATCGATACCCAAGAACGCCAGCAATTGTTGGAAGAATGCGATGTCGTCATTCGACTGCAGCAGGTCTGTAAGTATTTGCAGGAGCACGTGAACGTTCTTGAGCTTTCGCAAAAAATCCACACTCGGGTGAAAGCCAATATCGACAAGACCCAACGCCAATACTTTCTGCAGCAACAGTTGAAGGAGATTCAGAAGGAGCTTGGCGTTGAGGACGAGCAGGAAGCCGCAGTTAACGAGGTGATTGAGCAAATCGCCGCCGCCGAGATGCCCGAGAATGTCGAGAAGGAATGCATGCGGGAAGTCGGGCGACTGAAGTCGATTCCCACCGCAAGCCCAGAGTACAATGTGACTCGCACTTACCTCGACTGTATGACCGAGCTGCCCTGGAACAAACAGAGCGATGATCGTCTGGACATTAACCTCGCCAGACGAATTCTCAACAAAGATCATTACGATCTTGAGAAGGTTAAGCGGCGAATCCTCGAATACCTGGCCGTTCGCAAGCTTGCCCCCGAATCTCGCGGGCCTATCCTGTGTTTTGTCGGACCGCCCGGTGTGGGCAAGACTTCTCTCGGGCAGTCTATCGCTCGTGCGCTGGGACGAAAGTTCATTCGCATGAGCCTTGGAGGAATGCGAGACGAAGCGGAACTCAGAGGACATCGCAGGACCTATATCGGCGCAATGCCCGGCCGCGTTATTCAGGAAATCCGCAAAGCGGGCACGCGGAATCCAGTGTTCATGCTCGACGAACTGGACAAGGTCGGGGCCGACTTCCGCGGAGACCCCACAGCCGCTCTGCTGGAACTGCTTGATCCGGCGCAAAACGGTACTTTCCAGGATCATTATCTCAATATCCCGTTTGATCTGTCCAAGGTGATGTTCATCGCGACGGCGAACCACATGGCCCCCGTGCCGCCCGCGTTGCAAGACCGCATGGAAGTGATAGAACTTCTCGGGTATACGCGCGGCGAGAAGTTGCACATTGCCAAGAAGTATCTTGTGCCTCGTCAGATTAAAGAGAACGGTCTGACCAAAAGTCAGGCCAAGTGGTCCGACACGGCGATAGAGAAGATTATCCAGAGCTATACGCGTGAATCGGGTGTTCGCGAGCTGGAACGTCAGATAGGAACAGTCTGCCGCGGGATTGCCGCTGATATCGTATCGGGCAAGACCAAGGGCAAGGCCGTGAGCGGAAAGGGCGTGGTGGATCGACTTGGCCCGGCGCAGTATTCAAGCGAACTTGCGATGAGATCGGGTACCACCGGCGTGGCGACGGGGCTGGCATTCACGCCCGTCGGCGGCGAGATTATCTTCATAGAGTCTACGTCCTATCCAGGCAAGGGCGGATTCAAGCTTACCGGGCAGATAGGCGACGTGATGCGTGAATCTGCACAGGCCGCTCTCAGCCTGTTGAAGAGTTCGAATGGGCGGATGCACCTGCCTGATACCGATTTCGAGCATATGGATTTCCATGTGCATGTTCCCGCCGGTGCCATTCCCAAGGATGGCCCATCTGCCGGAATCGCGATGGTTGCTTCGCTTGCAAGCCTGATAATCGGCAGGCCTGTTCGCCCGGAAGTTGCAATGACGGGCGAGATCACGCTGCGTGGGTTGGTATTGCCTATCGGTGGCGTGAAGCATAAGGTGCTTGCGGCAAAACTTGCGGGTATCAAAGAAGTTATTCTTCCCGAGCAGAATCGCAAGGATATACTGGATCTGCCCAAAGATGTCAGTTCAACGATAAAGTTCCACTTTGTCAGGCGAGTTGAGGATGTCCTTGGTATCGCACTCAAGCCGCCTCGCCCAAGCCGCAAACGTCGCAAGGGCTAGTAACTTTGTAACGGAGACTTGTCGCGACGCACTCACAGAGCGAAGACGGGTTGGTTCTCAGTACTCGTGAATCGTTGCCTGACCGCTATTGCGGACAGGTTACTATCTGACATTCTTCCTGTTACAGACTATTGACGCCTCCCTCAAAAGTCGACAGTGACCGAGATTAGCGAGTATTCTGGGCTATAAGTCCTTTATTTGCGTTCTAGATCCTTGGATTTTCAGGTTGGTTCACACTTCTGAGGGAAGCGTCACTATTGAAGTGTATTAATGTTACAATTAGTATCACGTGGTTTGTGCGGGGAATGTGCGGGCTGGACAAAGAAGCGTCGAGAATAGCCGAAAAACCCCGCCTAATATAGTGGTGGATATGATAGAATAGGGACGAGGACATTGAGAAACACCGACTTTTCTGAAACACTTGATTTCGGGCGGTTGTCACAATATGGATGCGTCTCCCCCCACGCGTCTGTGTGCCAGCCGCCCATCTTTTGCGCACATCTTCCCTGCGATCGCCTCAATCCAGCCTGTTTGCGGGAACAATTCATCGTGTTGCGCATCCAAACTCCTGTAGCATCCGCCGTACGAAATGCATCGACAGCAAACTGACCTGACGAAAGGATACCACAATGCACTTCAAAGGTAACATTCCGCTGGCGTTGATACTCCTGCTGGTACTGGCGACATGCGCGGTGGCTGTCTATGCGGCTACGGGCGGCACTCTGGAAGATGCTCAAGCTGAGTTCGACAAGCATAACTACAAGAAGGCGAGTGCAATTCTTGATGGTGTTATCAAGTCCGCCGAGGCTGGCGGCGACCAGAAGACTCTTCTGAAGGCGATTCGTTTGCAGGTGTTCTCAAAGTCTGCTGGTAATTTCGGCAATCCGGCTGCAGACCTGGCCGAGCTCATCAAGAAGCACCCATCGCTGGCTGCAGATATTGCGAGGGCCCCGGATTTGCACAGGGCCTTGGCAAAGTGGCACGGGAAACGTTGGAATCTCGCCGCCGCCTACAAGGAGTATGTGAAGGCGGCCGATCTGTTCGGGGCATGCTCCCTGCCAACCGGTGCCCAGTCAGCTGCGGAATGCTGGATAAGTGCAGCCAGGATAATCATACGGCGAGAATACGTGCTGCCGCGTCCGGCGAGCATCACCCAGAAGCAATGGGGACAGTGGTCTGTCCGTCGCGAATACGCCAAGGGTGAGATCATCTTGATACTCACGAAGGTGGCAAATTCCCCCAGTGGCGTATCGGCCAGAACACGGGCCGAAGCCCTGCGTGTGGCGGGTGAATATCTCGCCGGACTAGGCCAATGGGACGATGCCGAGGAAGGAATCGAACTCATGAGACGCTGCGTCAAGAAGTTCTCGCAGACCTCTTACGCTCCAGAGTCGCAATTCCTTATTGCGGCAACGCTGGAACAATTCGGCAGGTACCCGCAGGCCATCAAAGACTACGCCAAGATGTGCCAGATGTATCCTAAGCATGGCAAGTGCAAGCTATCCCGGAAAAGGATTATTGAAATCAAGAAACCGGGGATCAAGCTTGGTGTAACTGGTTCGTTCGCTCCAGGCAGTAATCCTGTCATGAGCTGGCATATTCGCAATGTGAAGACTCTACATCTAACTGCCCGTCGGGTTGATCTGTGTAAGGGACTGTCGGCTATATGGGCTCCGCGAATGATGTTGCAGGCACTCAAGAAGCAAGCCATCGAAAATGAAACCATTGTTGCCAAGTGGAAGTTTCAGACGCCTGACGAGGGCAAGCACAATGTCCACTGGTATGTTCCAGATGCCGAGAACTCAACCACGGTGGCAATCAAAGCGCCGTTCAGTTTGCCTGGCGCATATGTGGTGTCGGCTATCGGGACCAATGCGGACGGTAATGAGACTGTCGCTGATTGCCTCTTGATCGTGTCGACCATCGAAGCTGTTGCAAAGAATGACCATGACGACACGATCGTGTTCGTGACCGACAGCGCCACAGGCAAACCGATCACCGGCGCGAATGTTATGGTGGCTGTGAGTTCCAACGCGCGAGTATTCAAGCATGTCAATACCACCACCAATGACGCTGGAATTGCTATTGTAAAGACCGCTTCCCAACCAAGGGAATCATGGATAGTCACTGCGAGAAAGGCCGATCAGCAGGCCATCGTCGCCAAGGGAAGCAGGAACTCATATTGGTGGGGCTATCGCGGTGATAGCGTTGTCTATGGATTCACCGAACGCCCGGTGTATAGGCCGGGGCATACCGTGCACTTCAAACAAATCGTTCGCGGCAGCAAGGAAGGCGTCTACACCAATATTCCCAACAGGAAATTGAAGGTAACGATAACCGATCCCAGACGCCAGAGCGTGTACAGCCGCGAGCTGATAACTGACCAATACGGAGCCGTCGAAGGTGATTTCACAATTGGCAAAGATGCACCGCTGGGAATCTATAGCATAAAGGTACAGTCAAGCCTGACTCGCTGGCAAATGCAGTCTGGCGGGCGTTTCCGGGTCGAGGAATATCGCAAGCCGGAGTACAAGGTCTCCGTGTCGGCCGCGCGGCCGGACTATCGCATCGGCGAGGAGATGAAGATAAGGGTTACCGCAAAGTACTATCATGGCCAGCCCGTCGCAAACGCTGAAGTGAAGTACGATATTCGCAAGCGGAGCTACCGCCATTCCACAACATGGCATCGTCGTTGGTCCTGGTATTACGAGAGCCTCGGCCGCCACCGTAGATGGTATGGCAGGCGGCTGAACGAGCATGTGACCAGAGGCGAAGTCAAGACCGATGAGAATGGCGATGCCTTCATAACGCTCAAGGCCGAACCGTTCAAGAACCACGAGACCGAAGATATCGTTTTCTCGGTGTCGGCTACGGTCAGTGATGCGTCCCGGCGGCAGATACGCGCCAGCGGCCAGGTGAAGGTTACCCACGCTCCGTTCTTCATCTATCCCAAGCCGGCAGAATCGGTATACGCGCCCGGCGATAACGTTCGCATTGATATCCGTACTGAAAGTCCAAACGCCAAACCGGTTGCGGGCCACTTCGTACTGGAAGCCTGGACAGTTGTGCGGAAGCAGGTTACCGAGAAAGTAGACGGTAAGGATGTAACCAGAACCGTTGACACTCTCGATGTCAGAGTTTTCTCCAAGCAGTTAGCAATCGGCGAAACCGGCAGGGGCTCGGTCAGGTTCACTCCTGACGTCGAGGGGCACTTCCGCATAATCGTGAAGAATCTTTCCGACGCATGCAAAGGTATCAGGAAGGTCGGCGATGTTGAAGGCAAATGCGATGTATGGGTTGCTCCCCGCACGGGAGTATTGAAGAACTACGCACTTACCGATCTCCAATTGATCCCCGCGAAGGACCAATACGAAATCGGCAAGACCATGAAGGTGCTCATCAATACGCGCCAGCCGGATAGCTATGTGCTGCTCACCGCCGAAGCCGACGAGATACTCCTGCACAAGGTGATCCACATCTCGGGCAATAGCAAGCTGGTGGAACTGCCGGTGGGCAAGAATATGTGCCCGAATTTCACGCTGACTGCTACGCTTATCCGCGACAGGAAGATGCATACCGAAAGCAAGAAGATCATTGTGCCGCCAACTCACAGGTTCCTGAATGTGGCTGTAACTCTGGATAAGGGATCTCTGGGCGGCAACACTGAGGGCGGGACGCCGAAGTTTCAGCCGCGCGAGAAGACCAAGGTCCACGTGACTGTGACTGACGTATTCACCGGCAAACCCGTTGTGGGGCAGGTCACGCTGATGATGGTGGATTCGAGCGTGTACTACATTCAGCCGGAATTCCGCCAGAAGATTAACAAGGCATTCTACGGCCATGTGCGGTCGGTGCAGGTTGGTACGAGCGATAGCTTCAGAGGTGCACAGGCGCTGAATCCCGTTAACTGGCGGAATCGGAGGAGGAGTGGGGCATATCGTGGCATGTCCCTGGGCTCGCATGTGTACTATTCTGGGCGTGGCTCGAATAAAAGTATGATAGAAGCTGCGCCTATGGCTGCAAAGCAGGAGTCTTCGGAGGATAGAGACGAGGGGCTTGCGACGCCTGTGGTTCGCAGCGAATTCCGCGATACAGTTCTGTGGGCCGGTTCGGTGCAGACTGATGCCAACGGCAAGGCCGAAGTGCCGGTAACCATGCCGGATCAGCTAACCACGTTCGCCCTGCACGCGATTGCATATGACAAGGACACGCGGGTGGGCGAGTCCACGACAGACGTGATAACCACCAAACGAATTATTGCACGCATTCAGAGTGGGCGGTTCTTCACCGAGGGTGATCACAGCTACGTTACCGTGATCGCACACAACTACTACGACAAAGCCAGTGATGTGACGGTGGACTTCACCGCGAGCGATAATCTCAAGCTCAGGAAGGTCCGCATGGATGGCGTATGGCATGATTATGTCTCCGGGCAGGAACTCAAGATGACGATTAGCGCCGGCGGTGAGGCGCGGCTCGATTTCCAGACAACCGCTGTTCGCGCTGGCGACGTGAAGCTGCTGGCCAGGGTTCGCTCTGTGGCCGAATCGGACGCCATTGAGCTGACCAAGCCAATCGTGCCGTGGGGCGCTGTTAAGCTTCTCGCTGGCGGTGGCATTATAGATGCCAAACCGGATGCCACTTCCGGCCAGTGGTCGGTGGGTATTCCTGAGAAGATCGGCAAGGGGTCGCAATCTCTGACGATAACGCTCAACCCGTCGGTGGCGGCTGTGGCGATGGAGGCTTTGCCGTATCTGTCGGCATACCCTTACGGCTGCGTTGAGCAGACGATGAGTCGATTCCTGCCCACGGTTGTTATGCGGAAGACGCTGCGTGACGCGGGAGTGAGCCTGGACGATATTCGCAAGCTGGTCGAGACTCGAAAGAGCCAGGATCCCAAACTCGCTGCCCGCCACAAGATGATTGCCCAACGCATGGGCCGAAATGCGGTCTACAGCGAAGCCGAAGTATCGAAGATGATAGCAGCCGGCGTTAAACGTCTTGCCGATATGCAGCATTCCGACGGCGGATGGGGCTGGTGGAAGAAGAGCGAGAGCGATCCGTATATGACTGCCTATGTGGTCTCCGGTCTGGTGCTGCTGAAAGATGCCGACAGCAAGCATGCCAGGCAAGCTTCGCAGATGTACACAAAGGCAGCCAAGTGGCTTGCCGTCAGGGCGAGCAGGCCTCGGGATGAGGCAAAGCGCCATTGGTGGTATCGCCACACCGACAACGATAACACCCGCGCGTACATGCTTTATGCCATTGGGCAGGCGGATGCGAGCCTGCTCAAGAAATCGAAGTGCATGGCGGAACTGGGCCGACTGTACAAGGGTCGCGATGATCTCACTGATTACGGCCGCGCGTTGCTGGCAATCGCACTGCATTCGGCAGGCAGAGTTGCCGATGCGAAGATCGTGGTCGAGAACTTCTCCAATACCGTGACAATCGACAAGAAGACCGGCGATGCGCATTGGGGCAGGACTGGCGGTTGGTGGTATTGGTATCACGGTGGAACCGAGACCACGTCGTGGGTGCTCCAGGCGATTTTGACCGTTGATGGCGCGAAAGGTCAATACGCGGCAGAAAGCGTTAGATGGCTGGTGAACAATCGCCGTGACTTCTACTGGCGCAATACCAAGTCTACCGCGATGGCGATATACGCACTTGCACGTTACGCCAAGGTGTCAGGTGAACTGGACTGCGACATGACTGCCACGGTAACGGTGGATGGCAGCATCTCCCGCACGATTCGTATTACCCGCGAGAACATGTTCGCGTTTGATTCGCAAATCACTCTGGCCGCGTCCGCATTGCCGCCGGGGGCGCACAACGTGGAGGTGTCGTGCAAGGGTACCGGCAGGCTCTATTGGGCTGCGTATGTGAAGTACTACGATAAGTCCGAACGCATCAAGGCAGGCGGAAATCGCGTGGGCGTCACTCGCACGTATTACCGTCTCGTGCCCGAGGTGTTCACGAACAGCCGCACCATCTGGAAGAGCGGCAAGCGAATGGTCGAGAAGTTCCAAGACACACGGTTCAAGGAAGAGAGACTCGCATTCGGGGCAGAGATCGCCAGCGGCGACTTGGTGAAGGTGGTGATGGATATCGATGCGACGGATAATCTGGAATACGTGGTGTTCGAAGACCCGAAACCGGCGGGTTGTGAACCGTACAAGCTTACCAGCGGATACACATGGGGAAGCGGATTCGGTTCAGCGATGGAACTGCGGGATACCAAGGTGGCGTTCTTCGCGAGTTGGGTTCCGCGTGGCAAACGCCAGATAAGCTACCGTCTCGTATGCGAGCAGCCGGGTACGTTCCGCGTCCTGCCTTCATCGGCAGAGGCAATGTACACGCCATGGGTTCAGGCGATAAGCGATTCAGGCAAGCTCACGATAACAGGATCCGACAACTAGGATATTTGCTCAGTCACTGCTGCGTTGATTCGTTTTTTGAAGGCGGCGGCCGCTGCTTTGGGGTCGTCCGCGCTGCAGATTGATGAGCAGACGGCAACACACTGGGCTCCGGCCGAGATCACCTCTCCGACGTTGTCGACGTTGATTCCGCCGATGGCAACCATTGGGATGCTGATCTGGTCTTTTAGCTGGCGGATGAGGTCTGGGCCTACGAGGGGGCCGGTTTCTGCAGAGATTTTCGTTTGCGTCTCATACATCGGTCCAACGCCTATGTAGTCTGCACCTTCCAGCATCGCCGCCCGAGCCTGGGCGACGGTGTGCGTGCTTCGTCCAACGATGGCACCGGGGCGCAACAGGCGTTTGGTCTCTGCGATGGGCAAGTCGTGCTGGCCCAGATGAACGCCGTCTGCGCCAACCATAGCTGCGATATCTGCTCGGTCATTGATAATCAGCAGTTTGCCCATTTCGTCGGTAAGTTTGCGAAGCTCGGCCGCCAGTGCAAGGAACTCGGCATCGTGGATACCTTTCTCGCGAAGCTGGATCACGTCGGCTCCACCAGCCAGTGCCTCGCGGGCACTGTCGCGAACGCATCCTGTGCGAGGCCCGCCATCCAGGCAGAGCATCTTGGATGTGATTAGTGCATAGAGTCGCACATTCTTAAACCTGGGTCGAGCCAGCAGTTTTTCGGTGAGCCGCTGTTCCAGCGTGTACCCATTGTACCGCATTCGCTCTATTTTCAGCACGCTCTCGGGCGAGACGAACTTGCTGTATTCTTCGATTGTTCGCAGTGCTTCGGTAAGTCTTTTGCAGGCAGCGATTGCCACGTCGCCAAGGCCTTCCCGCTTCATCTCGGTTGGGCTGGAAAGCTCCGTGCCGATATCGCCGGGCGTATCTCGCGAGATGATAAACTGCTCTGCGGGCATTGCCGTGAGAATCTCTTTGAGGTCAGACCGGAGATTCTTGGCCATTGCGGTTACGGCAGGATCGTTCAGGGCGAATCGCCCGCAGTCTTCGGCAACCCGCAGTGCTTCGCGTGCACGATTGAAGTTGGCATCGAGAATGCGATATATCTCTTTCATCAGTCACCTCCTGCCTGTCGACAGGTTGCCATCGGTCATTATTCGTGGGACAGAGCACTAGTAGCTGCTGTTGGGGACGGGATACTGCTTGCACAGGTCGGTAACTTCAGCTCCAACTTTGGACATTACGCTTTCGTCGCCATTGGAGTTCAGTACGATATCTGTCCAGGCTGCGATCTGCTTCATGTGGTCCGCACCCAGACCGCGACTCGTGATGGCCGGCGTTCCCAGGCGAATACCGGACGCCTTGAACGGGCTTCGCGTATCGAACGGGATAGCATTCTTATTTGTAACAAGATTGGCCATTTGCAGCCACTCGGCCGCCTGCTGACCGGTAAGCTCAGGCTGGCGACTCCTGAGGTCAACAAGCATCAGATGGTTGTCTGTACCGCCCGAAATCAGCCGCCATCCTGAATTCATCAGTTCCTGAGCAAGCACCTGGGCGTTGCTCAGAATGGCTTTGGCGTAATCCTTGAATTCTTCGTGGAGCGCTTCTTTGAAGGCAACTGCCTTGGCTGCGATAACGTGCAGCAGCGGGCCGCCTTGGATGCCTGGGAATACTGCAGAATTAATCGCCTTTGCCCACTTCTCCTTGCATAGGATGATACCGCCGCGGGGGCCACGGAGGGTTTTGTGGTTGGTTGTGGTAACGAAATCACTGCGGGGCACGGGTGTAGGATGGACACCGGCGGCTACGAGTCCGGCGATGTGTGCGATATCGGAAAGAAGTGGACATCCGACTTCTTCGGCAATATCAGCGAATGCGTCAAAGTCCAGTGTTCGGGGGTAGGCCGAAGCGCCACATACCAGAAGATCGGGTTTCTCGCGAAGTGCCACCTCGCGGACTTCGTCCATATCGAGACGCTCGGTGTCTTCACGCACACAGTAATGAGCGGCCTGGTAGAACATGCCAGACAGGTTGTTGCTCCTGCCGTGGCTCAGGTGCCCGCCGTGGGCCAGGTCCATGCCAAGAATCTTCGCACCGGGCTTGATTGCGGCGAGGTATACCGCCAGGTTGGCGCTGGTTCCGCTGTGCGGTTGAACGTTGGCGTGTTCCGCGTTGAACAGCTCTTTGGCGCGATCTATAGCGATCTGTTCCACCGTATCGGCAACCCCGCATCCGTGATACCATCGCTTTCCGGGATATCCCTCGGCGTATTTGTCGGTGAGGACCGAGCCCAGCGCTTCCAGCACGGGGGCCGACACGTGGTTTTCCGATGCGATGAGTTCGAGCGTCTCGCCTTGGCGGGTGCGCTCGGCCTTGATTGCTTCTGCGATCTGGGGATCGGTATTTTCGAGGAGAGTCATTTAGTATGGTCCGTATGTCTAAGTGTTTATATATCCAATTACCAGCACGCTACTGTACCTACCCGGTAATCCGGAAGCAAGCCGCCAAATGCGTATTTGACGCGAGTTATGGGCATTTCTGCGATGAATGTGTTCGAAACTGGGCGCGGTGAGCCCCGCAGGGCATCATAATTGGAGATATGGATTGATTATAGACACTACGGGTGGTCGGGGAGTATTCTCTGGACCAATGATGCGGACTGGCGGAAAGCATGGGGCGTGGTTCGCAACTGGGATTCCCCAGTCGCCGCAAACTACTATTCTCGATATTTCACTATGAGGTATGCTTCGGCCCGTCCCTTGCCTGTGTTCTTGATTATGTGCGGGAGGTCGGCGCGGTAGTGGGTGGAGTCTCCGTTGGCAATGTCAACAACCTGGGTTCCCGAGGTCACCTCAAGTTGCCCCTTGGCTAGATGCAGAAACTCTTCGGTTCCGGGGAAGTGGGGTTCACTGCGAAGTTCGCCGCCGTTCTCGAGTGAGATGCGGTAGAACTCAAGCGACTTTTCGAGGCTCAGCGGAGCGAGCGTGCGTATACTGCATTGATCGTCTTTGGAGAATGTATATCGCTCGTCGTTTGCGTGGATAACGCGGAAAATGCTCTCGTGTGACTGGGATTGCACGAGATCGCCAATGCTCACGTTTAGCGAATCGGCAATCTTCAGGATGACCGCGACGGTTGGGTTAACCTTGTTCTTCTCGATCTGGCTGAGCATTGCCTTGGAGACGCCGGCCATGTGTGAAAGTGCGTCCATGGTTAGCTTGCGGGAGTGACGAAGTGCTAGCAGGCGGCTACCCAGAGTGTCGGCGGATTGCTGCTGTGAAGATTTTGTGTGTTTATTGATTTTTTTCATTTGTTCACTATAGTGAATTCGATATAATAAACTAATCGTATACTATAGTACGATTGGACAGAGTCAGCCGCAAGGCATTCTTTCAGTATATTGGTACGCAGATCAATGATTTCGCCATGATTGCGCCCCGGTTGTGCGCAGGAGGCGGGGCGGATTCGCTCGTGAGTCTCAAAGGAGTGACCAATGAAGATGAACGCTCTCGTTAAATCAAAAGCTTGCGAAGGTTTATGGTTGGAGCAGGTTGATATTCCGCCGGTTGGTCTGAACGACGTTCGCGTCAGGATCGTCAAGACAAGCATCTGCGGAACCGACGTGCATATATGGAATTGGGACGATTGGGCCCGCAAGACAATCAAGGTTCCGATGATTGTCGGACATGAGTTTGTGGGCGTTGTGGAGAGTCTCGGCGAAAATGTTCACGATTATGCCGAAGGCGATCTCGTCAGTGGCGAGGGACACATTGTGTGCGGGCGGTGCAGGAATTGTTTGGCGGGCAGGAGACACTTGTGTGCTCAGACAACCGGTATTGGCGTCAATCGCGACGGCTGCTACGCCGAGTTCCTGACGATTCCGGTGACAAACCTCTGGCCGGCGGATCCTTCGATTCCCCTGGATCTGATAAGTTCGTTCGATCCGCTCGGAAACGCCACGCACACTGCGCTTGCGTTTAATACTCTGGGTGAGGATGTACTTATAACCGGGGCCGGCCCGATTGGCATAATGGCCGTCGCTATCGCCAGGCACTGCGGTGCCCGCCATGTTGTAATCACCGACGTGAACCCATATCGCCTTGAACTGGCCAGGAAGATGGGAGCAACCCTTGCTCTTGATGCACGGACCGAGAGCATTGCAGACGCCCAGAAGCAGCTTGGCATGGCGGAAGGTTTCGACGTTGGTATGGAGATGTCGGGCAATCCGAACGCTTTTCGGGACATGCTCGTGAATATGTGCCACGGCGGGAGTATCGCCATGCTTGGTATTCTGCCCAAGACCGTTATCGATTGGGATTACGTGGTATTCAATGGGCTTACGATCAAGGGCATTTACGGCCGCGAGATGTACGAGACCTGGTACAAGATGACCGCTATGATCCAGAGCGGGCTGGACATTATGCCCGTAATTACGCATCGGTTTGATTATAAGGATTTTGCCGAAGCGTTCGCGGTGATGCGTTCCGGCAAGAGCGGCAAGGTGGTACTTAACTGGAGCGAGAGATAGGGAGACGCTATGTACGATTCATTGAAGGCCCGCATGGGCGAAATGCTGAGCGATATCCGCGACGCGGGACTATATAAGGATGAGCGACGAATCACCACGCCGCAGGGTTCGCACATCAAGGTGGCGGGCGGTGGCGAAGTACTGAACTTCTGCGCGAATAATTATCTTGGCCTGGCTAGCGATCCGCGAGTGATAGCGGCCGCCCGCGAAAGCTATGATCGATGGGGATACGGGTTAAGTTCGGTGCGTTTCATCTGCGGGACGCAGGAATTGCACAAGGATTTGGAGCAACGCGTTAGTGCGTTTCTGGGCACGGACGATACGATACTGTATAGCTCCTGCTTCGATGCCAATGGCGGTCTGTTCGAGACGCTGTTGGGCCCGGAAGATGCGATAATCTCTGATGAGCTGAATCACGCCAGCATTATCGACGGTATCCGTCTGTGCAAGGCGCAGCGATATCGCTATGCAAACTCCGACATGGTCGATCTGGAAACTCAGCTCAAAGCTGCATCTGGGGCGAGAATTCGTCTCATTGCCACCGACGGCGTGTTCTCGATGGATGGGAGCATCGCAAATCTGGCCGACATCTGCGATCTGGCCGACCGATATGACGCGGCTGTGATGGTTGACGATTCTCACGCTGTTGGCTTCGTGGGCAAGACGGGGCGAGGCACGCATGAATATTCAGATGTCATGGGGCGTGTGGATATTATTACGGGAACGTTCGGCAAAGCGCTTGGTGGGGCTTCTGGCGGTTACACGAGTGGACGCGGCGAAATCGTCGAACTGCTCCGCCAGCGCAGCCGTCCGTACCTGTTCTCCAATACGCTGGCACCGGCAATCGCGGCCACCACGCTGAGGGTGCTGGACATCCTTGAAGAGTCAACCGAGCTACGCGACCGGCTTGAAGCGAACACGAAGTATTTCCGTGAGCAGATGTCTCGGAGCGGGTTCGCGATTGCCGAAGGTGATCATCCGATCATTCCGATAATGCTGGGCGAAGCCAGGTTGGCAACTCAGATGGCGAGCATGCTGCTGGCCGAGGGCGTGTATGTGATTGGCTTCAGTTATCCGGTGGTGCCCAAGGGCAAGGCACGCATCCGCGTGCAGATATCCGCAGCCCACAGCCGCGAGGATCTGGATAAGGCAATCAATGCCTTCGCCAAGACAAGAGACGCCTGCCTTGGTTAAGGCAAATGGGATTAAGCGTGGTGGTTCAGTTCGGCTGTGAGTTTATTGTTGAACTCTTGCAGCAGGTAGCGAAGTTGCGTGAAAGCCCATGATATGTAGGCGGCATTGTGTGCGCTTTTACCGCGTCGCTCTGTTTTGAGGCCTTTATATACCTGCTTAAGGAACGTTTCGATATCGGTCTCGCTGAGAGGCGTGGGGGACATTCCCCATTCCATGAGATGGTCGAACCGCCTGCGGTGCGTGCGGCTGTTGGTGTATTGGTCGAATGTCATAAATGTGCCGGGCGCTACCGACATCTGCACACCCTTTATCGCCATCGTGATCAGTTCGTAGTTGAGTTCTTCGCTGAGTCTCAGGAACTTGAACTGCTGTACGTGAACGCCCTTTACCGTGTCGGTATGCACGTTGGAGAAGTGGTCGTCCTTGCGAGTACTGTGTCTGCGGGAAATTTCACAGAACTGCATGTGCCTGCCGCCGTCGTCGCTGACAATCTCGCCTTCAGCAAGCCGGCTGATTACGATTCTACCGTCGGAGTCTCGCCCGAGATCTCCCCCAAGTGCAAAGAGCCCCTTAAGTGTCGCAAGCGATAGGACCTTGTCACGCACAGGGCGATGGCTACTGCTGCGAAGTTGTAGTGAGATATGCACGCTGTGGGGCGCGATTTTGTAGAACCGCCGCGTTTCGTGGATGAGCTGGTTGAGTACCCACGGATCGTCGGTGATCGGCTTGGAGATATTTTCCTGGATTGACAGGTTTCCAAGGGCAGCCTCGAAGAACCCGCGCCTTGGTCGCTCGGACGATTTCTCATAATGATCGTCAATATGCCCGCCGAGTTTCCATGTGAGCACGTCGAGCCCGAAGTCCCGGAAGTAGAGAAAACCATTATATTGGTTATCCTGAAGGGTCGTTCCGGTTGGGTCGGTGATTACATGCTGTCCGATATTGGAGAACTCCAGCTCTGCACCAAGCGGAATATAGCCTCCGCCGATATGGTTACGAATGAATGCCAGGTGTTGCTTGATGATCTTGGGATTGTACATAGAGTCGGCAGCGACAATTCCCCATCTGACGAAATCTACCAGACGGTCACTCTGAAAACTCAGGTCGTTAAGACAGTCTGCCACCAGCAGGTAAAGCAACTGGGCATTCGAATTCATGAAACGCAACGCCGCCAGTGAACTCACCGTGCGATCGTAGTAGGTTTCGGACAGCCCCATGCGATCCAATTCGTAATGGAATTCGCGGTGGACGCGGTCTTCCATCTGGTTGAATATTACCTGCTGAACAACCATGCTCAGGTAATGCTCGGCCATGGTTTGGGCGACCGGATCGTTGCTAATTCGGGCAAAGTCGGGCAAAGGGGCGTCAAGTAGTGAATGGCGTATGGCATAATCGCTTATTCCGCCACTCTCAAAGTGTTTACGGATAAGGTCGCGAATCCTCGATCCGTGCAGTTCGCCCACGGCTCGTCGGGTCAGGTTTTCGTCGGTATGAAGATGCTTCTTTTCGGTTTCGAGCAGGGCAGAGTCGATCTTCTGGTGCAGGAGAATCTCTTGTTTGAATGTATCGCGGAACTGGTATCCGAAATCGTGTTCCAGGTGTTTCACATTGGCGACAAACGCCGTCGCCTTCTCGTTGCCTCCCTTTGTGGCTACTGTTACCTTGCGACGTGAGTAGTTGCGACCTTCATACTTGCGAAGCGTCTGGAGGCAATCTATGGGCATGGGGCCGATTATGCATCCCTGCACACGCCCGAGCTTGTCGGGCACTGCATACAGATACGTGTTATCGGGGCTGATTACCTTGTAACCGTTAAGAACCGCGCGGCGAACCAGTACGGTTTGCCCCTCGATTACATCCTCCTTCTTGGTTACCAGACGCATACCGAGTACACCGCGGAAGACGGCTGGGCTCCGAAGGGTTCCATATACGAACAGGTGAAATATATTGGGTTTGTTTTCGCTCATTTAATCTCAATAGCTGTGGCGTTTGGCAAGGGTACGCCGAAGAGGATGAATGTTTAGCATTATTGACGCTTCCCTCAAAAGTCGACCATGACCGAGATTAGCGTTTATTCTGGGCTATAAGTCCTTTGTTAGCGTTCTAGACCCTTGGATTATCAGGTTGGTTCATGCTTCTGAGGGAAGCGTCATTATTGGCTGCATTGTATCGTTTGCGTATATCGGCCGCAAAGGCTGGTTGGCGGAACTTTTAATTAGAGGGTGATGCAGGTTTGGCAGGCAGGGCGTTTTGTCGTAGAACATTGCGAATATCCATTTGGGTCGATTTTGACGGAGCAAGGTCCTAAAATGAATGGATGACTCGAAGACCCAGACGTGGTGTGCGGATGGATGTGAAGTATTGGTCATCGGCTGGAATAATGCTGACGTATTGGTGTAATGCGCAGTGCGGTTCCTGTTATCTGCAGTGCAGCCCCGAACGCCACGAGTGGATGGATGCTGATGAGGCCGTTAATATATGGCGTGGATTACAGACTGCAAGTCCACATGGATGCAAGATTCACCTGACTGGCGGTGAGCCTTTCGGAAACTGGGATTTGTTGATAGATGTATGCAGGCGGGCTCGAGTGGAGGGACTCGGGCCGCTTGACAAGGTCGAAACAAATGCCTTCTGGGCTACAGATCGTGGGGTGGTTGCTGATCGTATAAATGCTCTTGCAGATGCCGGAATGAAGACTTTCGGGATATCGGCTGATCCATATCATCAACAGTATGTCCCGATAGATCGCTGCCGCCTGGCCGCCGAGGTGGCCGAGGGGATTCTGGGGCCCGAAAGAGTACAAGTCCGCTGGCGTGACTGGCTTTTGGACGGTTTTGACACTTCAAAAAAGGAACCTGCTGAACTGAACCGGCTATTTGCCCAATATCTATGTGGCACAGATAGTTATGGACGTGAGCGTCTAAATGGACGCGCCGCGGGGTGTCTTTCTGGCCTAATGTCGTGTAAGTCTCTGAAGGAACTGTCTTCTGAGGTCGATACAATATGTAGAGAGCCGTTATTACGTTCCAAGCATGTGCATGTGGGACCGGGTGGATGGGTGTTGCCTGGCGTTTGTAGTGGAATCCTGCTTGGTTGCTGCGGGAAATCAGGCGACATCGGCAAGGTCTGGCAAGATTTGGGAGATAACTGGGCTAAACGCCCTATAGTTGGAACTTTGGCAGCCAAGGGCTCGTTGGGATTGGCTGAATTGGCGTGCGAAAATGGGTTCGTGCCAGAATCCGGATACGCCAGCGGGTGCCATTTGTGCTGGGATGCAAGAATGTGGCTGGCGAAAACCGGGAGATTTGCCGATGAACTTGGACCCGGGTGGATGTATGGCCTGTGAGGTGGATAAACGGGCCTTTGACAGGTAGTTGGCGAGTCCGGGATTTGCAGGGGAATAATATTTCCCTTGACGAAAGCGGATATATGGCAATAACAATGTGCTGATTTTAGCACTTCTTTGATGTTTTGCGGAGTAATTCACTCCCTGAGGCGTACTGGCGATGGCGAAAGACAAGTCGAACGATACTGCTAGCGGGCAAGAGATACCGGGATATCAGCTTATTGAGAAGCTTGGTGCCGGTGCCATGGCTAGTGTTGTCAAGGCACGTCAATTGAGCTTGGATCGCATTGTGGCGATCAAGGTTCTGCCTCGCAATCTGAAGGAGAACCCCGAATATGTCAAGATGTTCTACAAAGAAGGCAAAGCTGCTGCCAAGCTGAACCATCCAAACATCGTTCAGGCTATTGACGTTGGCGAAGCGGGCGGTTTCCACTATTTCGTAATGGAATATGTGGAAGGTCATTCTCTCTGGGAAGAAATGGAATCCGGAAAGGAATTTTCGGAAGCCGAAGCCCTCAGGATTATCATTCAGATAGCCAAGGCTCTTGAGCACGCCCACGCGCAAGGGTTGATTCACCGCGATGTGAAGCCCAAGAATATCATGATTACCCATGAACGCCAGGCAAAACTCGCCGATATGGGCTTGGCTCGTTCTACCGCGGACGTGGAAGCTGCCAAGGCAGAAGAAGGCCGGGCGTTCGGTACCCCTTACTACATAAGCCCGGAACAGATTCGCGGAAAGATGGACATTGATTTCCGTACCGATATCTATTCACTCGGTGCTACGCTCTATCACGTGCTCACCGGGCGCGTGCCATTCGAAGCCGATACGCCCGCCGGTGTAATGCACAAACACCTGAAAGAGCCTCTGGTTCCTCCTGATCACCTCAATCCGAAGCTGTCGGCTGGGATTGGCGAGGTGGTTGAGGTCATGATGGCCAAGGATTGCAAGCGGAGATACAGTTCGACTAGCGATCTGCTGCTGGATCTGCAGGCAATCGCCGATGGACGCCCACCCCTTCAGGCGAGGATGCAGATAGACTCCGATGTATTGTCGGAACTCGCAGACGCCGGAGAGGCCGATTGGCCTGCTGAATCTTCTGAACCGCATGAGTTGGGCGATCGAAGCCTGATCTTTGTAATAATCATGCTGTCGGCTCTGTTAGTGGTCAGCGTGATCCTCAATATTGCTCAAATGCTTGCGAATAAATAGTTTTGGGACCGACGAGAACTGTGGGGTTGAAGGCTGCTAAGTCCATTTTTGTGTGCTATCGCGTTCGGGGTACGATTTGCCTCTATGGACCATGTGCAGGCGCAATCTGGGCGAAATCCATCAGGCCGTGTGTGCGAGATATTTCTCTGGCGGTAGATAACGTGAGTTGTCATCAATTCTTCTGGCAGCTTCCGTCGCCGCCTGCGGCTTAGTCGTGACATGTTGAAAGCAGAAACTCCCAGCGGCGAAGAAACAAACCACAAAGCAACGGATTGAACAGGTG
>CBDUQP010000034.1:0-26629 GCA_965369385.1 uncultured Phycisphaerales bacterium | reverse complement strand
CCTTGCCCCCAAGTTCCTCCAGTGTTTTGAACAGCTCACTGTAGGCTGGTATAAAGTCCGTACAAGATATCATCTACATCTTCCTCCGGTAGAATCTCTGAATGCTCTTGCCGGTTTGTTCATCATATTCGACGAGTTCGGCCGCGTATGGGGTGTCCTGGCAGAGTGCTTCGTTGACTGCCGATGTCGTCAGGCTGAACAGGCTGGAGACGCTATAGCTGTTCTCTCGCATGTGCATGACGGCCGGGCAGGCAGCCACCGATATCAAAAGCTCATTATCGGTGAGCTTGAACTCCACTTCGCCGCCTTCGGTCTTGTAGAGTCTTTCGAAGTGTTCCTTCAGGGCGCCGAGCCCCTTGTTTTGAAGGGCCTGACGCAGCGGGGCATAGAACGAAAGGGTGAATCGTTTGAGATAGTCTTCAACTGCCTGGCGGCCGTAGTTTTCGGCGAGGTAATCCAAGCCGACGCTTAAGGCCCCATGGAAGTCTTTGTGCAGATACTCATTATCCGAAGCACTGCGTCTCATCACTTCTTTGGCCATGCTGTTTTCCTTATGTGTTATAAGAGATGCCATGATACGCTCGCACGCCAAGTCGGTCAAGCGGCTGGTGATGGGGCATTTCGCACATTTCGCCCGTCCTGGCCGGTAGCCTCACACGGTTGCCAGACGTCTGCTCGGCCTTGACGCGTAGCGGCGGTGTCGGATACCATCGGTTGGGTAGTCGTGGCTGTTGACGCGACACGTTAGGGAGTTGGAATGCGATTTCTTATAACAGCCGGGCCCACGCGCGAGTATATCGATAGTGTGCGGTTCATTAGCAATGGTTCCAGCGGGCGGATGGGCATCGCCGTTGCTCGCGCTGCGGTTGCGGCTGGGCATAGCGTTACGCTGTTGCTTGGGGTTGGTGTGTCAGATGCGGCGCATGCGGCGGGGCTGGCGGAGATGTGTGATATTGTCGAATTCGTAAGCGTGGCCGACCTGCAACGCGAGCTTTCCGGCCGGTTTGCCGAGTGTGATGTGCTGGTTATGTCGGCAGCGGTGGGGGATTACACAGTTGCCCAACGTTCGGCAACCAAGCTGAGTCGTGCTGACGGTGCGATAACGCTACGGTTGGAGCCCAGCCAAGATGTGCTTGCGGGTGTAGCTGGGGGCAAGCGTGGCGATCAGACAATCGTCGCCTTCGCGGTGGAAGATGGTGAGGGCGATGCGATAATCACCAAGGCACGGCGAGAGCTGGTTGCCAAGAATGCCGATCTGGATGTTGTGAACACGCCGGCTGCCATGGGGGGCAAAGAATCGCTGGCGTGCATCATATCCCGCCAGGAGGTTCTGCTCGGGTGGGATACCCGCCCCAAGGAGGATCTCGCCGCTGAGATCATAAGGATTATTGAGTCCTTTCGCCCCCGTGAGGAGTAATAGTCTTTTTCTGGCGGGGCCGCGGCTGCGTATTTCTGCATATCTGCTGCAAAATAAAGTACTTGTCTACAGAATGTGTCCTATAAATCCGATGGAGAGAAACCGATGAGTGGTCCGATAACAATAGAGATGCGGCGAAAGGACGGCTGCGCTGATGTCCCTTTGCCGAGGTATATGAGCGAAAATGCCGCCGGAATGGATGTTTGTGCGGCGTGTGAAGAAGAAGTGATCATCGCTCCTGGTGATGTTAAGCTTGTACAATGCGGTTTTTATATGGCGGTGCCGATTGGCTATGAGGCCCAGATGAGGCCGCGAAGTGGGCTGGCACTGAAGCATGGTATAACGCTACCCAATTCGCCGGGTACGATTGACGCCGATTATCGTGGAGAGGTTTGCGTGATTCTCGGTAATATCGGCAAGGATGATTTTGTGGTGACTCGCTCGATGCGCGTGGCGCAGATGGTAATCGCGGCCGTCACTCAGGCGCAGGTAGTGGAAGTTGAAGCACTGGATGAGACTGCCCGCGGGGCCGGAGGGTTCGGCCACACGGGTGTGTAATTGTCGCCCGATCACGAAAGATGGAGGCCAGGATGGCCAGGAAAACCGCAAATACACGGAAGAATGACGATAGCTCCGATGCGATAGCGCGGGGAAGGTTTTGGCGATATTGCACGGCATTGCTCCTGTCGGGTGCGGTTATCCTGACTTGGATGAGCGTGCTGACGTTCTCGCCTCTCGATCCGCCGAGCACGCAGGTGTATCCTGCCCAATCGCCGGTGGCCAACGCGGCCGGCACGGCCGGTGCGTGGGTTGCATATATGCTGCGGTACTGGGTTGGTTGGGGAACCTATCTAGCGTTGGTGTTCGCGACGATAGCCGCCGGCGTGCTGATAGCAGGCAGAAAGATTACCGATCTGCAGTGGAGGCTTATAGGCCTGACGCTGCTGGTGTGTTCGGGCAGTGCGATGATGTATGTGATTTCGCCCACGAGTGGAGAAGATATCGCAGCCGGCTGGTCGGGGGTCCTGGGACTGACCATTGGCGAGGTGATGCTGGACAGATTTGCCAATGCCGGTTCGTGGATATTGCTGCTGATTACCATGACTATCGGGTTGCTGCTGACGGCGGATAATCTCGTGTTGATTCTCTTGGGGCGAGTGGTTGCATTGTGGCGGAATCGCGGGCAGATCGCCCAGGCGGTTAAGGCGTTCCGCATGACCGGAGCGTTTTCGGCATCGGCAAAAACAGCGATGCCCGCACGAGGCCCAGTGCCGATATCCTCAGGCAGGCCGGCGCGAATACCCGCACCTACGGGAGCTTCCGGCGATAATAACGCCGAATCAAAGTCGGTGGGTGCGATGGCTCGCAAGGTTGTCTCGCGACTCTTGCCTTCTTCAAAAGATACACTAGCGTCAGGGTCTGCGTCGAAGCCCGATGTTGCCAAAGTCGCTCAGCCCAAGCCTGCCGCGGCGCCCAAACCGGCGGCAAGCAAGCCTGCCGAGGGGCAAGTGGGTTTCGTGCTTCCTTCCACGGATCTCCTGTCCGAGCCAAAGGGTGGATATGTGGAGAGCCAGCAGGACTACGTAAACGAGCAACGCGACGTGCTGCAGCGAACGCTCAACGAATTCAGGGTCCAGGCAGAGGTCGTAGGCTTCATGACCGGTCCGGTAATCACTATGTTCGAAGTGTCGTTGGCAGCCGGCGTGAAGGTGAGCCAGGTGGCCAATCTGGCGAACGATCTCGCACGCTCACTTGCCGTACCGGGAGTTCGCATTGTTTCGCCACTTCCCGGCCGCGACACCATCGGCATCGAAGTTCCCAATCTTGAGAAGGAAACCGTTCTCATCAAGGAGCTGATGAACCTCGCTCCCGAGGCGGACAAGAACATGCAACTGGCGTTGTACCTGGGAAAAGATGCTGAGGGGCTGCCGATTGTCAGTGACCTGGCAGCTATGCCGCACATGCTGATCGCGGGCACCACAGGTTCTGGCAAGAGTGTGTGCATCAACACGATTATAATGTCGCTGCTGATGACCAGGACGCCTGAAGAAGTGCGTTTCGTACTGATCGATCCGAAGATGGTGGAAATGGCGGCATTTGAGAAGATCCGCCACCTGCTTTGTCCGATCGTCAACGATATGCGAAAAGCCGAGGGCATTCTTGAGTGGGCTGCGATCAAGATGGACGAACGCTACGAGTTGCTCAAGGAAGCCGGCGTAAGGAATATCAAGGGCTATAACGAACTTAGTGAGAAGGAACTCTACGAGCGTTTCGGGGCTGAGGATGACGCGGAGAAAGCCAGGATTCCGACCAAGCTGGCTTACTATGTGATTATCGTCGACGAGCTTGCCGACCTGATGATGACTTCCGGAAAGGAAGTTGAGAACTACATCATTCGCATCGCCCAAAAAGCGCGTGCGGTGGGCATTCACCTGGTGCTGGCGACGCAGCGTCCGAGTGTGAATGTTGTTACCGGTCTGATAAAATCGAATATGCCATGCAGGGCGAGCTTCCGCGTGGCCTCCCGCCAGGAGAGCCGTATCGTACTGGACCAGAATGGTGCGGAAGTGCTTCTGGGACAGGGCGACATGCTGTTCCTCGAACCGGGCACCAGCAATCTCAAACGTGCTCAGGGTACGTTTGTTTCGGACAAGGAAATCCGCACGGTAGTCAAGGAAATCCACCGTGGCGGCGAGCCCAGCTTCGATACTGAACTGTCGGATATGAACGGCCCGGATGGCGTGAACGTTTCGAGTGAACGCGACGAACTGTTCGACAAGGCCGTCGAGATAGTCCTTGCCTCGAAGCGAGGAAGCGTTTCTTTGCTGCAAAGGCGTCTGGCAATCGGATACAGCCGCTCCAGCAGGATCATCGACCAGATGGCAGAGGCGGGGCTGCTTGGCGACTACAAGGGCAGCCAGGCTCGTGAAGTGCTGATGACGCTGGATGACTGGCACAGTTTCAAAGGGGCGATAGCGGCAGATCAGTCGGGGGCGTCGAGCATTAACGGTGAACCAACCAGCGTGTGATCGGTATTGAATAGCATGATTCCTTCCTCCGACAATAAAGCGGACAAGTCATCTGGTGTCGAAGCTCCGGATCAGCCTGAAATGCGGGTCGCGTGGCTGCTGTCTGATCGTACGTGGCAAGACTATGAGATGGTGCTGGTTCCGCTGGCTGAGGGTTTGAAGGCGGCTGGTTGTGAACTGGTATGCCTGTGTGAATCGGGCGGTGTGAGGCATGTTGAGAATTTTATGCCCACGGTGGAGTATCGCAAGCGATGGCTGGGAGGTGTGGGCAAGGATACCATAAAGTCTCTGGCCGATGAGCTTTCTTCACGGAAGGTGAATGTCTTGCATGCTCTTGACGCGACGACAGGCAATCTTGCTCGCGGAGTATCCAAAATCGCGAAGTGTCCGTATGTGGTGCAGACATGGAATAGGGATGACGGCAAGATTCTGGGAAGCCATTCGCGTGCGGCTGCGGCAGTGGCGTTAAGCAGTATTTTGAAGCTGTCTCTGGTTCATCATCGTTTTGTCAATAGCGAGCGAATCCATGTTGTGCATGCGGGTGTTACTCCTTTCCATCGCGCTGAGAGTATGCAGGCGGGCAAGGACGCTTCCATCGTAATCAGGGACAGCTTGGATAAATTTGAGCCGGTCGCTAATGTTATCAGGGCGATTGCTCAACTTATTGCGGACGGTTACGAGTGCACTACTTTCATTGTTGGCACCGGCAGTGCAGAGAGGCGTCTTCGCAGGCTTGTGCATGATCTGGCGATGGATTCGAACGTCACGTTCACGCAAGAACTCGATGCCAGACATTTTGCCGAAGTGAGCAGGGCGGCGGATATATTCGTGCGTGTGTGTGAGGTGGGGGCGTTCCACCTGTGGACCTTGCTGGCGATGGCTTCGGGGGCGGCTGTCCTGGTAGCCGGTGATGTGAAGGGCGAGTTCATTATCGATGACGAAACGGTAAGGCGGTATGCCCAGGGCGATGTGGGGAGTATCGCAACGCAGCTAAGGGGGATGCTGAAGGATCGATCGGGGACCGAATCACTTGTGAAGCGAGCTTTATCATGCGTTCGCGAAGATTACAGCACAGACCAAATGGTCAAAGGCGTATTTGATGTCTACATGGGCACCAAACGGAAGTACCGCTGATACTTCAAGATGAATGTGTCGCACGCGCGTCCTCACGATTTAGCCCAGCCAGGGGCATCGGAGAACCAGTCGCAGCCGACTTCCCTACAAAGGTAACTCTTCACCCATCTGCATCTCTTCGGG
Organism: uncultured Phycisphaerales bacterium; assembly: GCA_965369385.1. GTDB lineage: Bacteria > Planctomycetota > Phycisphaerae > SM23-33 > SM23-33 > CBDUQP01. The sequence goes on along the minus strand of CBDUQP010000034.1, from coordinate 20,926 downwards.
CAGACAGCGGGAGGAGGTGATGCTGATTCCACAAAAGCGTCGGCCATTTCTGGGAGAAAGTGAAAAAATATGAAATAGAGGTGTTGCGTAAACGAGTTTTCCGCATTATTGCAAATCTCGTAAACGTAAGTATCTATTTTGAGTGCTATTGCAACGAAACTCAAAACCGCGAGTGATGTCCAAAATACGCAAAATACGCAACGTTTTTGGTAGTTTGTTGCGTAATTCAGCCAGCGATAATATTTATCGCCAAATTGACTGCACCCTTTCACCCATCAGCAGCCAGTATGTAGATATATGACAGCGCGCGGCCCGGTCGTTACACCTTGCCGCATGCCAGCGGGGACATGTATAAGAAGCTCCGCCGCAGGCGAAGCGCACATACGTGTCCCCCTCCGCGACCAAAGACGCACTGCCGCACACCACGTGCCATCGCAAACAGACCGACAAGAAATATGCCGTAGCCGATTGTCTTTTCGGCGACGATGCCAAAAAAGAAATCGGCCCGGAAGCATCATGAGTGCTTCGGGGCCGATTTTCTATGTACTGGCAGGAAGGACCTGCGAATCCCCAGTTGCGATCGCTGCACAGGCCGGGGGAGAAGCTACATTGCCTGCACGGCTGTAATCGCGGTCACTAGCACGATATCGTCCACGCTGCATCCGCGGCTCAGGTCGTTGATGGGCTTATCGAGCCCAAGCAGCAGCGGGCCAAGTGCGATCGCGCCGCCAAGGCGTTCCACCAGCTTGTAGGCGATGTTTCCGCAAGTCAGATTGGGGAATACCAGCGTGTTGGCGTAGCCGGCAACGGGCGAGTCCTTTGCCTTGCTGTCGCCTATTGCGGGGATAATGGCTGCATCGAGCTGGAGTTCGCCGTCTATCAGGTAGTCTGGGCGTTTCTCTTGCGCGAGCTTTGTGGCGTCAATCACCATTTGCACCGACGGGCTGTAGGCCGAACCTTTGGTAGAGAAGCTCAGCATCGCGACCTTGGGATCTACATTTAGCAGGGCCTTGCATGCGTCAGCGGCGGAGGCTGCGATATCGGAAAGCTGCTCGGTGGTGGGTTCAGGCAGTACGCCGGTATCTGCGAAGATGAAGGCACCGTCCACACCCAAATCCTGCATTTTCGTGATCATTATGCTGCACGAACTGACGGTCTTGTTGCCCGGTGCGCACCCAACGCCAAACAGGGCGCTTCGAACGGTGTCGCTTGTGGGGCAGTTGCTCCCGGACACCATACCGTCAGCGGCGCTGAGTCCGACCATCATTCCTGCGTAATATACGGTCCGATCCAGCAACTTTTCGGCATCTTCACGTCCCATGCCTTTGTGTTTACGACGTTCCAGCAGTTCGTCCACATACTTCGGGCGGTTCTCATCGGTCTTGTGGTTCAGGATCGTTGCGCCGGAGATATCCACGCCAAGGTCCGCCGCCGAGCGATTAATGTCCTCTTCGCTTCCGAGCAGCACTAATTCGGCGTAATTTTTCGCGATAATCTTTGCAGCGGCTTCGATAACGCGGGGATCATCGGTTTCCGGGAGCACGATTCGCTTTCCCGCCTGGGCCGCTCTGTCGGTGATTTTCTGAACGATACTGTCTGTCATTGAGTTTGCCTTCACCTGCATATGGGGTTACAATTCCGCGACCGGGCGGCCGGGATTCGGGACAATCAGGAAATACTATCTTTTTGATCGGCAAAAGTCGAGTCTGATATGAGGCATCAACACTATCATATTCTTGAAAAGACCCAGGTTCAGTTTGCTGGGGGCCTGTGTCTGGCGATCATTTACTTCATTATCGCCCCGATGCTGGTGCGTTGGGACCCGCTTGCACCTACCGTGTTCATTGCGTCAGGAGAATTGACGCAGTTCGCACTGGTGGCGGGCATTTTCTGTGTCCTTTCAGCCATTTGTGCAGGCGTCACCGCAAACACGCGTCCCGAAGGAGCCTTTTTGGCTGCCTTGGCGGGGTGCGGCGGTCTGAGCCTTTATTCCGAATCGATCCGATCTCTGCTGTGGCAGTATGAAGGCAGCATGACGAGCATGTTCTGGATGCTGATTGCGGAAGTGTTCGTTTTCGGAATCATTATGGTGGCAGGCGAGATAGTCGTGTTTGTGGTGCGGCGAGCCATCGCCCGCTGGCGACCTTCGTGGATTTGGAAGGGGCGGATCACGTTGGCGGGCAAGGGCAAGCAAGATCCTGAGACGGCAGGTCCGGGTGCGGGTTTTGTGCCGCTGGTCGCTAGCATCAGGCTGCTGGTCGCAAGCAAGAAGGGCGATGTCGCACGGGCCGACCTCAGGCGAGGCGCGGGCTGCCTTGTGGTGTCGATATTGCTGGCGATGGTAATGCTGATGTTCCTGATGCAGGCCGCTAGCAGAGGTCAGATTGTAGGGGCGATGTTTATCAGTTTCTTTCTGGCGGTGCTGATTTCACACCAGCAGATTCCTGCTCAGCAGGCGGCTGTCGCGTGGATGGCTCCGCTGATTACGGCGATTCTGTTCTATGTGCTCGCCGGTCTGGCAGCAGTTGAGAGTGCCCCCGATGCCTGGGCAAGAGTTCAGCCTTACGCCCAAGCCCTGCCTATAGACTGGTTCAGTATTGGCGGCGCTGGGGCGTTGCTGGGTTTTTGGGTGAGCGAAAGAATACACGAAATCCGGCATATTGACGCTGGAGTGAATAAAGAAGTTTAGAAGCTATAACAGCAGGAGTTTCAAAATGGCCAATGGCATAGCAGGTGTTCAGCTCTATTCATGCAGGGAATTCACCCAAACGATTGAAGGTGTTGCCGATACGCTGAAGAAGGTGAAGGATATCGGTTACAAGTCCGTGCAGGTCTCGGGTTTTGGACCGGTTGACCCCAAGGACGTCGCCAAGCTCGTCGCAGATATCGGACTGGACGTTGGCGGTACGCATGTCGCATGGAGCAGGTTCCTTGACGATCTTGACGCCGTCATTGAAGAGCACAAGATGTGGAATTGTAAACATGCTGCCATCGGCGGTCTGTTCTGCGAGTACAACTACTACAGCGCCGAAGGACTCAAGAAGTTCCTCGATGAACTCGCACCAGTGGCAGAGAAGCTGGCTGCTGAAGGTATCGACTTTTCCTACCACAACCACCATCACGAGTTGATGAAGTATGACCTGGGCAAGACCTGGCTGCAAGCCGTCTACGAGCAGGCAAGCCCCGATATGCTGAAAGCCGAGATCGATGTCCACTGGATAGTCGCCGGCGGCGGGGACCCGGCCCAGTGGGTACGCGACATCGGCCCACGCCAGCCGCTTCTGCACCTGAAGGATTTCATCCTCTTTGGCGATGACAAGGAAAGACGCTTTGCTCCCATTGGCGAAGGCAACCTCAACTGGCAGGCGATTATCGAAGCCGGTGAAGCGGTAAACGTAGAATACTATCTGGTCGAGCAGGACGATTGCTACGGCGAAGATCCGTTTGAATGCCTAGCCACCAGCTACCGCAATCTGCTAGCCCTCGGCGTTAACTGAAGCAGTTGATCGCAGTAAACATAACGCCGCATGTCTCACAGGGTTCACCTGCGGGCATGCGGCGTTGTTCTTTACGCCCCAAAACGAACGATCGCTATTTGCAAGCCAATACGGGGCTTGGCAGACCGCTATTTGCGGAAAAGCAGGGGCGTTTCGTATGTGCTTAGTGTGGATGTGACCTCACACATCGGCCAGAACCTGAGCGTCTTTTCCGTGCCGTCTTCAAACTTCAGCGGAATGTTGGCCGCGGCGTTCTCCACGGCAAGTTCTGCTCCCGGGCCTTCATCGAAGTATGTCCAGTCGGGCAGTTCCTTGTCTTCGAAGTCCACAAAACCGTTGGCGTCAGAGGCCGGCGCTACGATCTGTGGTATGCCCGGATTCGTCTCAGGCAGATAGCCTTCCGGCAAGCCGATGTCATCCCAATTGTCGTCGGGATTCCAGTAGTACGCCATCGGTGCCAGGATCAGCGGGCCATACTTGAGCAACTGGCCTTGGGCGTAAGGCTCAAGATAGTGTCCCATCTTGCCGGTGAGCCGGATCAGCGTCGAGCCATCCGCCTGCGTGACTTCTTCCTGAGCCGCTTCCTTGATGCAACTCGGTGTGCGGACCTTGATGTCCATCGTCTCGGGCAGATTGCGGACGGTGATGAACGTGTCTGCCGTGGCGGGGTAGTCGGTGCGGACCTCAACCACCACGTCGGGCTGCCCGTCAATCGCAATCGTGAAGTCGCCCGACGTCAGCAGGTTCACTTCAATCGTATCTTCGCGACGCACAACTGCATGGCGGGCGTATTCGGTCATGCCCAGGCCGCAGTGTTCGGTGCAGCACCACCATGCTTCGCCGATGGGACCGGATGCGTATGTCTTCCACTCGTGCGAACTGAAATCGCGATGGCCGAACCCGCCGGTGATCATCTGGTTGAAGTACATCGCGTTCCAGAGAATGTTCTCGGCCTTGGCGTATGCTTCGTCGCTGCCGGTCAGCATCCCCGCGTAGAGATTCAGCATCAGCCAGTCGCTGATGGTGCATCCCTCGTTGCGAATGCTGCGGGGGTAGAGCTCGCTCACGCAGCCGTCGGGCCATTCGAGCTTGTCATCGATGTATAGCCCCTGCGGAACTTCTCGGGCGTCTCGGCCCAGCTCATGTCGCCGGTGTGCAACGCCATTCGCTGCAACCCTCGCATGGCCGACAGGAAAGTGTGGCTATGCAGGTTGGAGTTCTTGGATCGTTCGAAGGTCATCGCCTCTGCGAGTATCGCCACGAACTCGCGATACTGCTCGTTGCCTGTGATGGCATATAGCCTGGTCATCGGTTCGGTGATCCAGAACTCGATGGAGAATCGACACCCGTCGAATCGCTTCTTCCAGTGGGCGAGATTGGCGACAAACCAGTCGGCTACGCCTATAGCACCTTCGAGCCCGCGGAAATCGCCGGTTTTCTCGTAGTAGGTGATCAGTCCGCTGAACAGGCGATCTGCGCCTGATATAAGGCAGAACTTGGGCGTTGGTTTGCCAGTGATCCAGTCTTCAGGCTCGACGCCGACCCCGGGCGTGACTCCCCACTTGCCGAACAATCCGGACTTGCGACGCGTTCGCCAGATTCGCTCAAAGAGCTGGCCGAGACGCGGTGACCTGGCAACTCCGTCAATCCCATCTACCGAGCTGAGGAATTCAAGCGTTCTGCCCGACAGATCGCCCGTGCACCAGTGTGCGTGGCGGCTTGACAGCTCAGGGCGTTCGAGGTCCATCATGATGAAGTCCAGCGAGTGGAGCGGATAGCTTTCCATGCGTCTGCGGACAAGGCCGAGGCGGAATTGCAGTTGTGACCTGGCCAATTTGGGATTGGCGAAAGCGGCGTTCATCATAATCATCTCCTGCACCCACGGTTGAGGTGCAAATCATTACAGGCAACTGTCAGGGATACGCAATCTTTATCGGACAGGAGATGTGATTTCCACAAATATGTCGATTGCTGCGGATATTTTCTGGATGGTGATGTGCGGCCCCAGGGCGCTGGTGTTTGGGTGACTCGTTTCTGATGGGGGAAAATCCCGGGCGTTCTACTTCAGGTGTTTGGCGAAGAAGTCGAAGCTTTTGGCGCCGCTCCACTGATGGCCGCCTTCGAAAAGGTCCAGTTCCAGCTTCTCACTTACCCCGGCGGCAGCGTATATCTTCTCTACCTCGCGATAGCAACTCATTGCCGATTCCACCATGAAGCACTCGTCATATGCTCCGATTTCCACCAGCAGCGGGCGGGGGGCTATCAGTCCGTGCAGGTCGGGAACGTCACAGAGGGAATACAGGCCGGGAGTCACCTGGCTGCCACAGAAGTTGATATCTCGCATGCCGAAGTCGGCGAAGCGATCACTGTAGCAGATGATGTTTGCTGCCTTGATTCGCTCATCACAGATGCTCATCCACGTGGCCATCGTTCCGCCGAAGCTCAGGCCCATCACGCCGATATTGTCGGCATCGACGAAATCCTGCTGGCAGAGATAATCCAGAGCGCACATTCCATCGCTTACGTCCATTCCCAGCACCGTCATGCCGAGAATCGTCGCACGAATGTAATGCAGATTGCAGATGTCGCGCGAACCCATATTATCGTTGCGGATTGGCTTGCGACGGTCGTCACGGTCGCCGAAACCTCGCCAGTCGATGGCGATCACGGCGTAACCGGCTTTGGCCATCTGCAGGCCGTAATCGTAATTGTGATCCGTGATGCAGGCTTTGCGTTCGGGGGAGGACTGATTGCCCATGGGCCCGTCTTTGCCGAACGGTCCGTGGCCGTGACAGGCAAGAATACCGGGCAGCTTCTCTCCAGCTTTCGCGTTGGCGGGGCGGAAGAGCAGTGCCCTTGCCGACAGGCCGTCTTCCACGTCGAAGAGTATCCTCTGCTTGATCACTCCGTCTTCCTGCCACTCGACCTCAAGCTCGGGATTCAGATCGACCCGCTGTGGCAGGGTGCCCAGCGTAGCGGTGACCGTAGGCAGGAGCTGATCACGCCACTGCTGCCAGTCGGCAGTGTTCTTGCCTGCGAATCTGTGCCTGGGCGTGTGATTGTCTGCAAGCTGGCGGAAGTATTTGTTGACGGACAAATTGCGTTTCATGGTGAAGTCCTCGGATTATGTGACGCGTTCGTATCATTCCTACCGGCGAAATGGGGATCCATTCTGCCGGCAGGTGAAAGAGTGTCAGTTTGTCAGGTCGATAGCCTTGCCCGTATCGCATGATTCGCGGGCGGCGAGGCCGAGCTTTACGCTTATTCTACCGTCAGCCCAACTGCTCCTGGGCTTGGCGGAGGTTCTGGCGCATCGCAGGAAGTCGAGCAGGATGTTATCATCCGCGCCGCCGTGTCCCGATTTCATCTTCTCGATGAGGTCATGCTCGATCTTGTGCTTGTCGTACCGCTTGTGGACCACGACCTTACCATATTCCATGTCGGCTTCGATGCAGCCGAGGGTGCCCAGCACGCGGATTTGCCGCGTACTGCGTGCGGATACCACATTCACGGTGTACGTGGCGCGGATATCGTTCCCATAATCCACGACGGCGATGCCGTTATCGAACGTGTCCTTGTCGGAATTGTACAGGCACATGTCACGCGGGTCGCCTGTAACCTCTTCGGTGAGCTTGAGCATATCATCTTGAGTCGGGTTCACGGGGCATTCAATGTCGTAGAAGTCAGGGCATGTCATCTTGATTGGGCATATGCGGCAGTGGGTGGCACCTTCGGGCTTGGCTTTGTAGTAGCTCAGGCTGCTGGTGGCGTATATTCGGGTGGGTTTAGCGCCGGCGAGCCAGTTGAGGATGTCGAAGTCATGGGTGGCTTTGGTGATCCAGAGCCCGCCGCCGAACTGGCGCAGGCGGTTCCATCTCCTGAAGTATGTCCTGCCGCCTATGTACCACTCGTTTGCCTCGATCGTGAGCACTTTGCCCACGTCGCCAGACTGGATAATGTTGTATACCGTCTCGTGCACGGGGCTGTGGCGCAGGTTCATGCCAAGGTAGAACACAGCTTCGCTGGCCTTGGCGGCTTCGATGATCTCGTCGCAGGCTTCCAGTGAGATGTCGAGCGGCTTTTCGCAGTAGACGTGCTTACCTGCGTTGAGGGCTGCCACCGAGGGGTTGACGTGTTCGCAGTCGGTAGTACCGATGAAGACGGCCTGCGTTTCGGGGTCGGCGAGTGCCTGGTCGAGGGACTCATATACTTTGGGTGCGTCCAGAGCGTATTTGTCCAGCAGGTACTTCGATCGCGAGTGGACGCGATCATAGATGCCCGTGATAAAACCCTGGCTTGGGAACTTCTTGAAGAACTCGAATAGCATTGTGCTGCGATGACTAGCTCCGATTATTGCGACGCCGACCTTGTTCATGGCTGATTATATCTCCGGCAATTATTGCAGTGCGTGATAAAGGTGTCGGTTCTGCCAACGTTGGCATATTTTGCGACATTGACTCTATGATGCGAATATTCTTGATCTTGACTACCGGTATCTAGAGGAAGTGTCAATAATTATGGGAGATTTATGTATGGAATTGTTGATTGGGTCAGGTGGATGGGGCAAGGAGGCCCACTACGTTGCTATTCGTCCCGATGCGGGATCGCCAGGCGGGCAGTGAGCCTATATAGAGAAAGGGCGGGACTCGGATGCAGCTAGTCCCTCCGACCAGCCGCGTGTCCGAATCCCGCGCCTTTCCTGTCTCCCTGGCGTTACCTGCTATTGCGGTTTCGCCTTCACCACACGCTATATTTCGGCATGATGATGGCCTGTGTTAATTGGTAATATCCGGAAAAAATGGGTAGGGGGGTTGGATTATGACGACTGTGCGTGAAGGACGTTAGAAATGGGTTATCCGAATACTGGGCAGAGTTTGTGTATTTGCGTAAAGATCTGTGTATTATAGAGATATGGCAGATTGTGCATTTTGCCAGATGGAGGGGTGTTCGGGTGGTGGCGAAAGTTTTTTTTTCGGATCGCGCACACGCCACCACAGTTATGGCGAACAGACCGAAGTAGCGACTGAAATCGTGTCCCTACGGAAGGAGGTTGGTGTTCGAATCGTGCTTCTGGGTAACCTGGGACCAGCCGAAAGGCACACGCATCTGGAATACGCTGTCAGGGATCTTGACGTTCGTTTCGGTGTTGCTGAAGTTGACGGTAGTAAGATTGCCCCTGCGGTCCAGCGAGCTGATTCTCAGCGGCAGCCAGGTGGTCTTGCTCAGCCATATCTGCGTAAACTCCCTCTTCTTGCGATGATGGGGGATGAGCTTCAGGAAAACCGTGCCGGCTGGGTCACGCTTGTTTGGTTTGCGGGTGGTGCAGACGTAGTGGTTGAGCACAGTCTGGGCTTTCTGCCCGAATGGCATGGGGAATGGCGATCCGAGCGAGCCGTTGTCCGTTTCCGGCGGGCGGAACTGGATGCGTGTTATCTGTTTGGTGGTTTCATCGGAGATGCTGAGCGTCTGGTCGCCATCGAAAGCGTAGTCTTTGCGGCGCCGTATCTTCTTTCCCTTACGCTGTTTGAGCGTCTCGTAATGTGCGCGGAACTTCGCCCTCTTCTTTAGGAGAGGTTTCGCATTGGGGGTCTTCACTGGTTGCGTCTGCTTCACGTAGCGAACCCACCCCTCGCGCTCTGACCGGTCGCCAAGTGTGGTATTGCTAAGCGTATAGAGCATATCTGCTTTGACTGTAGTGATCTTGGCGCCGGCAGCTTCCCATTGCTTGAGGAACTGCATTACTTCTGCGGTCGGTTGCTGGCGGGTGATTGCTTGTTTGCTGGTTACGCTTTGTATTGTGGGTGTGGGGGCTGTGGGTTTCACGGCCGGCTTGACGATGACGCTTGCCGGTTTGCTCGGTGCGGCGGGCTTGTTGGCCTTGGCGTCGGCTTGGGTCTGACTCGCGGCGAGCAGGCAAGTTACGATCATGGTGAAACTGAGAAGTATTTGTGTCATAGTCTCATTATCCCTATTTTTTGTCATGGGTAAACCGTCATCTGCAATGTTCACAAGTCATTGCCTGTGGGCCTGCGCACCCAGGTTTCCATCAACGCTTTGTATGGAATGGAGCGTTGGTGTTGGTCCATCGTTCAACAATTCTACGCATTGGGCTCTGCTGGGGTTCGGTTCCTGACGGCCGACAGCATCTTCACCAGAGCGATTGCGATCGCCAACGCCAGAAACGCCACGGGGGCAATCCAGCCCAGATTCCAGCGGTATGTAGCAAACGCTATTATTCCATACCTTATAAAACGCCCCAGGAAGTTGGCTATTGCAAATTGTTTGCGTGGATATCGATGAGAAGTTGCCAGCACTCGGACAATATCTATCGGAATCGGCAGGAAGTTGAATACGACCAGCAGAAGGAACGGTGAGCGGGCAAACCAGCCTTCAGCCATGTGGTATGCACGCACGTTGCGGACTTTGGCTACGTGGCGGCTTCGGAAGATGAGCGTGAGGATGTGATAATCGTTCAGGTTGGCGATTGTAGACGCCAATGCCCCCACGGATGCCACTATAAGTACCGTGTCAGCCAAACCGCTGCCCACGGATGCCTCACGGGTAGCGAGAGCCGCCACCACCGCAGTTGCCGGCAGCGGCAGAAAAGTGCAGCACAGTGAAATATAGACACCGAATACGAGAAGCTTGATACCCGAAGGAAGCTTGGATAGCTCGCTTGCGAACTGGTCAAAGGAATGCGGAAAAGCCACGGCCGTGTCACGCAGCATCAGGGCGATCACAGTGCCCGAAATCGCAAGCAGCAGTGCGTAGAACGCGAACCATTTGCTAACCGATATGCCATCGGGTCCCTGATCGGAAATGTCAATTGTTGTCGTCAACGAGGATTCCATCCTTCATATGCACCACGCGGTCGGCAAACTCAGCCGCTGCGGGCGAGTGCGTTATCATTACAATAGTTTGCTTGAGCTCGCGATTGGTGCGGCTGAGCAGTTCGAGCAGGGCGGTAGAGTTTGCGGTGTCGAGGCTGCCGGTGGGCTCATCTGCGAGCAGAACTTTCGGCTGATGCGCAAGCGCCCTTGCGATAGCGACGCGTTGCTGCTCTCCGATGGACATCTGCGAGGGCTTCCTGCGGGCAACGTGAGAAATGCCGAGTGATTCGAACAGGCGTGCGATCTGCCCGTTTGATTTCACTCCGCGCACCTTCAGTGAGATCTCCACGTTATCGTGAGCGCTAAGCACGCTCAGCAGGTTGAACCGCTGAAAAACGAATCCCATGTGCGTTCGGCGAAGTGCGTTGCGGGCCCGCTCATTGGTTGCAGGCTTGCTGTCGCCTACGATAACTGTGCCCTTGTCTGCCGGCGAGAGCAGGCCGAGTATTTGCAGCAGTGTGGTCTTTCCGCATCCGCTGGGGCCCATAATTGCGAGGAATTCGCCTTGGCGCACGTCGAGGTCAAGCCCCGTTAGAACATCCACCCGCGCCTGACGCTGGCCGAAGCTTTTGTGGATGTCGCGTGCGGTCAAAATGTTTGTGTGTTTTTGGCTATTCATTAGAAAAACTACTCTAGAGTCAGCACCTCGGCTACGTCTATTCTGGTGGCCCACCATGCGGGATAAAGGCCGCTGATTACCGATCCCACAATTGCCGCGCCGCATGCGATCGCGATCCACTCGGGCGTTATCGATACCGTGTATAGCGGCTTGAATGTTTCTATCAGCCACGCGCTGCCGAATGCCATTGCCAGCCCAGCGGCTGCGCCTGCGACCGATAGTATCAGCGACTCAGCCAATATCTGCCGCACGATGAACATGTTTGATGCCCCGCACGATTTCAGGATCGCCACATCGTGATACCTTTGCAGCACCATCGTGTAGAGTGTAACCATTATGAACAGGAACGCGATAACCAGCGAAACCACGTTCACCGCGTCTACGTAGCGGAACATGACGTCGAACTTCTGCCGGAGCATTCCGCGATAGCTCGCAAGGGGAACCACATCCTGCCCGGTGGTCTCGCCGATTGCCTTGGCAGCCGGCCCGACATCCACACCGCTCTTGAGCTTGACGAACATGATAGTGCTTTGCTGGATGCTCCCGCCGAATAGATATTGCGCGGTCCGGCGTGGCATGAACACACGCGTCATGGCGCCTGCGGGCACGATGCCCACTATAGTCCACTTGTGATTGCCCGCGAGAACCTGCTGGCCCACGCTGTAACCGCCCGCACCTGCCAGCCGCGAATCTATGACTATCTCCAGCCCGTCATGTGGCGCGAGCGCCAGATCCACCGACTCCGGCAGCCCATCCGCTGCGCTATCTTCATCGGTCTCGCCATCGCCTGCATCGCTAAGCAGCTCGGCCTCTATCCACGCGGCGAATGTGCCCGACGGATCGAACAATCGCCCCTCGCGGAGCTTTCTTCCGCCGGTGAGCCAATGCCACTGGTCAGGATCGACCCCTGCAACCATCTGGTCCTGGCCCGCCAGCTTCATCGGCCAGGTGTAGACGGGGATAATTTCCTGCACGATGTCCTTGTGTTTCTTCGCCAGGAATGCGGCGTAACTGTCCCACAGCCCGTTTCCGCTCTTCACCGAAACGTTATCCCCCCAGCCCGCGGGGAACATTATAAGGTCGGCATCGACGGCTTCCCACCTGTCTGCGACCTCGAAAAGCGTTCCCCGTGCCAGTCCGCTGAGGGTAAGCAGCATGCATATGGCGATTGCGATGCCCAATGCGCTCAGCAGGCTTCGCAGTTTGTAGTGCAGTATGTTCGAAAGCGGCAGATAGGACATTTTTCTAGAAAGATCCCTTCAATATAACCAGCAGTTCGGTCAGGCCGCGTATTACGTGGTCGGCCGTGTGCGCGAAGTCGGGCAGTTCGCCCGTTGCCAGCAACACGCTGGTGGCGCCGGCGGCGTTGGCGGCTTGTATATCATACTGAAAGTCGCCTACGCATACAGTTCTGTTTGGATTGACGCCAAGTTCTTTGCACGCCTTCAGCACGCCGTCGGGCTCGGGCTTAATGGGCCCGTTCTCGCGAGACCATGCAAGATCGAACTCGAACTCGAATCGTTCCAGCACAAGTTGCATTGGCCCCAGGGCGTTTCGCGTGAGCAGTGCGGTGCGATATCCTTCTTGGCGAAGCGATGCAAGTACAGTATCGGCTGCGGGCATCATGATGGATTGCTTCGCTGCCGCCATTTCATGCGATAGCAGACGTTCGTGGGCAGCGGCCGCTTCTGGCGTGTCCATTTCATCGAGCGTTTCCAGGATTCCCTTGCCTGCCGGAATGTTCAAATCGCGGCGGATGGCCTGGAAGTCCAGAAGGGGCTCAATGAGCGTTCCGTCCATGTCGAAGATTATCGCGTCAAAACGTTTGGGCACACTGTTTCTCCGCCGGCGATAAGTAGCTTCGCAAATGCCGGGCGTTTTGCTTACAATACAGGCGTCCCATCCCAGCAACGATGATCGATGGCAACCTGGTCCCGATGTACACCTGCCTGCCGGCAGGCAGGTCGGGGCCAAGCAAGAACTAACGGATACTAACACCCGTCGGTATCGCCGGGACAAAAAACGAGTGCGATGAAGAGGTTAACATATACCGTATTGTCGGTCTGTATTCCACTGCTGGCTATCACTGTCACCGCCGCGGGGCGCTCCGCGGGTGGTTGGTGGTCGGGCGGCTGGAACTGTCGCCGCGCGATCGTGATACCGGATAAGCAGCGCAAGTATATGGGCAAAGGGTCTGTTGCCTCACTCACATTCAACGCACTAGGACGCCATCTTCCCGACGCCAGAGACATCCGCGTCATTACCTCCAGGGGCAGGCAAGTGCCTGTGCGAGTACTGATGATTGGTCCTGGAGACCTGGTCACAATCGCGTTTGCAGCTTCCGATCCCAAGGCATCTTATTGGGTATATTTCTCGAATGCCAATTCTACCGCCCGCAGGTTGGCACTTGATATCCGGCGAGGCATATTGCAGGAAACCTGGCGATACACCGGGCGGCCCGCACATAACCCCAAGCAGGCAAAGATAATCTTCGCTAAGCCCGGAAAGCTTCTTGGACGCGGTTTCTGCGACAGGGTATTCCAGGGCTGCAACCCGTTCGGCCCGCAGAGTAGAATCGTCAGCCGCTTCACCGGATGGTTTGAGGTGAGATTGGGCGGCGAATACACGTTCGCAACCGCCAGCAATAACGCGTCGTTCATGCTGATCAATGATGAGCTGATCGTGAGCAATGGCGGGTGGCACAGGCCACTTCGTCGCGGGCCGAAGTCAGGAAAGGTCCGGCTCAAGCGAGGGCTCCACAAGATGACGGTGGGGCACGTGAATCGCGGAGGGAATCCGATTATTGCCACGTATTGGCGGACCCCCAACTCAAAACGCTACCGCGTGATCTCGCCGGGGGCATTCACGCCCGTGGTCCGCTGCTCAGCCGGAAAACTGCAGGAACGTGGCAAGGCGATAACGGTAGATGTCTCGGTGAAACGCATCGGGGAATCATTCGTATCTGGCGCGTACTATCAGCGATATCGCTTCCGCGGGGATTGGTTTGCCACCACTGCAAAGGGGCTGAAGTGGCAGTGGACATGGGATTTTGGTGATGGGCAGACCGCGACCGGACAGGAGGTTGACCACGTGTTTCTCGCCGATGGTCTGAATGAAATCACGCTGACTGCACAAAGCGGCGAGCGCAGGGGCACAAGGAAGACTCGCCTGGCGGTCAGTCGCAATTGGCGGCTGGTCATGTCGTCGCGGCTTGACCGGATTAGCGAACAGGCCGCTATCGTTGCCAAATATAATTTCGCCGTACTGCCGGGCAAGCACGTTGCCGGCGGGTTCGAGATTTTGCGCAGAGGCAGCCAGCCGGAGGCTATGTTGCGGGCGGCAGTAGATTCGCTAAAACGCGACAGTCTGCCCGGAAAAGCCGTTACCGCGATTGTGCTGCCGGCCGTCGACGCCATGAAGAAAAATGACGATGTTGATTCGGCGATTGATGTTCTGCTGGCCGGCGCAGAGGTAAGCAGCGACCCGAACATAGCCGGTGATATGCGGCTGCGGGCGGGGCTGATGTTGCTGAATGGCGCTGGACTCATCGACGAAGCGATGCAGCAATTTGTCAGAGCGTCGTCGATGAAGAGCAAGATAACTCGCCAGGTTTACCGGCGATCACAAATAGGCATTGGCGATGTGTGGCGGTTCAAGGGCAACCGCGCCAAAGCCCTTGCATCATATGAGAAAGCTGGTTTTGGTACGGATGTCGGCAAGAAGACCGTCGCTTTCCTGCGAGGCAGCTACGCCCGCCACGTTGAGGAGTATATATTGTCGCGGCGATACGAATGGGCCGAGCAATATCTCGCACGCTGGCGGAATAACATCCCTGCCGACATGCTGGCGGGGTGGCATAGCATGCTGGCTGTGCGTTTGCACATGGCCCGAGGGCAGGACGAATCCGCAGCCCGCGAGGCGGCAGTGCTTGTGCGTGTCTCGCCGACATCCAGCTACGCGCCGCAATTGCTCGCCACGGCAGCCGAGGCCTACGAAGCGATGAAAAGGCCCGCTGCTGCAAAGACCGCGCTGCAGAAGATCGTAGACAAGTATCCCGAATCGGAGTTGTACGATACCGCCCGAAGTAAGCTCGGGCGCAAGTAGGTATATTAACTGTATTAACACCACAAATGCTCGCGATCCGCTTGCACAGGCAGGGGGGATCGCGGATAATACTCGGACAAATGTCATCCATCAAAACAAAAGTGATCAAGGCCGATCCCGGCGATTGGGCTGCGGTAAAGAAGGCGGCTGCGGCCGGCAGCAAGGCCATCGAGCGCGGCAAGCTCGTGGCGTTTGCCACCGAGACCGTGTACGGGATAGCGGTGGATGCCAGTAACGCCAGGGCTTTGGAACGCCTGCGCGAGCTGAAATCCCGCCCCGAGATGCCGTTCAGCGTCCATATTGGCGATGCAGGAGCAGTTTCTCGCTATGTTTCCGAGGTTCCCGCTTGCGCCTCACGTATAATGAGGAAGGCTTGGCCGGGTCCGATAACTCTTATTCTTCCTACGGGCGGAAGCCTGGCCGATAATTCGTTGCAGACCGCGGGTTTGCATGATGTGCTTACTCACGAGGGCTTTATCGGGTTGCGATTTCCTAATGCCTTGCTGGCCTGCGAGATGCTTTCAAGCGTGAGCGGACCAGTGGTGGCGCCAAGTGCGAATCTGGCCGGCGAAAAATCACCCAGATGCGGTGATGACGTGATGGATTCGCTGGACGGCAAGATAGATCTGCTGCTCGATACGGGCCACACCGGTCTTGGCACTGATAGTACCATAATTCGTTGTAATGACAGTGGTTGGGATATTTTGCGGCAGGGTGTGTACACTCAGCGATTGTTGGAAGAGAAGATGAAAAAGACTTTGCTGTTTGTGTGTACCGGTAACACGTGTAGAAGTCCGATGGCTGAGGGAATCGCACGAAAAATGCTGGCTGCGAAGCTTGGCTGCGGGCCCGAAGAGCTGGAAGCGAACGGAGTTCGCGTGAAATCTGCCGGTATATGGGCTGGCGATGGGGCACCAGCGACGGCGGAAGCGGTGGACGCTGCTGCAGAGTTGGGTGTCAATATTTCAAAACATAGGAGCCGTCAGCTCAGTTCTGAGTTGATTCAGGACTCAGATGTGGTATTTTGCCTGACAGAAGGGCATCTTGCGCAGGCTCTTGGCATGTCGCCGTGGGCTGCGGATTGGATTTGTACACTGGACCCGTCGGGAGATATTCCAGACCCGATTGGTGCCGGCCCGGATGTGTACCGCCAAACCGCTCAGCGAATCGAGCGGGCGATAGAGAGTTATCTGCAAGAGGAATAATGATGAGGATAGCAATAGCTGCCGACCATAGGGGACACGCTGTTAAGGAGCGTATCGCGGTACTGCTGAGTGAGCAGAACCACGAGGTGCTCGACATGGGTACCAACAGCAGCAAGAGTGTGGACTATCCTGACGTTGCGTATCCGCCGGCGAAGGCGGTTGCCGCTGGCGAGGTGGACCTTGCGATCCTGATTTGCGGTAGCGGTATCGGCATGAGCATTTGCGCCAACAAGATTCCCGGCATCAGGGCAGCCTTGTGTCATGACGAACTCACATCACAGATGTCGCGCAGACACAACGATGCCAACATCCTGTGCCTTGCCAGCGACGTTCTCGGTGAAGAGCTGATAAGGCGAATTGTCTCTGGCTGGATCAATACTGAATTCGAAGACGGCGGCCGCCACAAACGCCGCGTTGAAAAGATCAAGTACATAGAAGAATCCGGCGACCCCAACGAGCTGAATGAGGCAGAAGTCTGATCGTAAGGCTATCGAGTTTTCGGGGGCTTGCGTGGTTGCTGGCTAAGCTCTGGCTCGGACAGTCGCTTTCTGTCCAGATTCAGCAGCATCAACGTGAAGGGAGAAGCATGAAGGATATGGCCGGCTGGACGATTACGCTCGGGCTCGCTTTTATAGTCGGAAGCATTACCATCGCCTTAATTGGTGGTGCTCCCAGCCTGCCAATGCCGCTGGCGATTTGCGGCGCTGGCTTGTTTATAGGGGGCTCGATTCTAGTCTCCAAGGGCAAGAAATAGGCATGATGAATAGGGGGCATTCCGCTGAGATTGACGTGATTGCTGCGGTCGTTGTTGCTTCTGCCGTTCGGGCCGAAGGTCCGATGGGCAGTTAGCCGGGTGGTAAGGCTCGGTCCCGATTTATATCGGGGACGAGACGCAGCCCCCGGATTCCGATCCCCCAAAGTAAGCCCGCCGCGAAGGGGCGGGAGGTCTGTTCGACGGCGAATAGCCGCGATATTCAATCATCCGCAGCCGCCGCACATGCACCTCTTCTTGGTCTTGCCCGTATTAGGCGATTTTGGTGTCGGGTTGCGGATTTCCCTGAGGGCGTTCTTCGCTGCCAAACTGATCTCCCGCTTATCTCTTGCCACCCCTTCGGGGTTCTGTTTGTTTTGTCCGGGGTCCGGGGTCCGGGGGCTCGTCCCGATGAACGTCGGGACTCAACCCCGGCTAACCGCTTTTTACCCCGTTGGGGTTTGACGGCAAACGGCAGGCGGCAGAATCGCATTTGCCTGGTGCCACGCGGCCGGACGTTTATGAGTTCATAGGCTCAAGAAACCTGGTGTCGCCATGCTTGTTGCTGACGCCCGCTCCCCCTCACACCGGCAGTGAGCCTATTGCTTCGTCTGCGCCCATTACGATTATGGTGTCACCGTCAAGGATTTGTGTGTCGCCCATGGGGACGGAGATTACCAGTTCCTTCTGGTGGCCTGCGGTATCGGTTATGGGGCGTTTGATGCCAACGATGCTCACCTTGTACTTGCGGTGAATTGCCAGTTCGGACAGTGTCTTGTTATGGAACGCCTTGGGGGATGTCATCTGCACCAGCGAGGCACCCTCGGCCAGTTCCAGGCGGTCGAGAATGCTCGGGGCCACCAGGCGGTTCTTCCATCGGATGGCGGCTTCGTTTTCCGGGTTCACTACATCGTCTGCGCCGACACCTGCGAGGATTCTCGCCCTGATTTCGGTCGTTGCCCGGCATACTACTCTGGGCACGCCGATCTCCTTGAGATTGACTGTAGTGAGGATGGATGCTTCGAAGTTTTCGCCGATTCCGACAATCGCGACGTCTACTTCATGTATACCCTGGCTTTTCAGGGCATCGGCGTCTGTGCTGTCGAGCGATACCGCGACGGCTACGTGATCTCGCATGCGTTCGACGAGTTCACGATTTCTATCGACAGCGATAACGTCCGCTCCCGCGTCAGCCAGCCCCATAGCCAGTGCCGATCCGAATCTTCCAAGTCCGATAACCGCGAAACGTGCCATTTGCTTTATCCTATAATCACATGTTCTGACGGGTAGGAGTATTTAGTTTTCCGGGGCCTGATGGTGAGTGCCAGCACTATCGTAAGCGGCCCGAGCCTGCCTGCGAGCATTGCTCCGATCACCACAATCTTGGCCATCATTGTCAGTTGCCGGGTTATGCCCGTAGACAAGCCAACAGTCCCGCAGGCGCTGCTGGCTTCAAACAGCAAATCAATAAACGCGTAGCCCTGCATCATGTGGCACAGCAGCAGTGTTACCGCCATTAGCAGCATACCGTACAGAATCGCAATCGCGGCCGCGCGCTGCAACACCACGCCTGCCATGGATCGTTTGAACACTTCAAGCTCGCCGCGGCGGCGGATCATGCAGTATGCCGCCAAGAAGAGTATAGCAAGCGTAGTCGTCTTCATGCCACCTGCTGTGCCCGCAGGACTGCCGCCAACCGACATCAGCCCGCAAAGCATCAGCTTGTTTGCGTTGGACAGTTCGTTAATGTTGATCGTGTTAAAACCTGCGGTTCGCGACGTGATCGACAGGAAAAACGCTTCTCTCAGCTTCGTCGTGCCCGACATGCTCTGGAGGTCAGTCGATATTCGCACGTTGTCGCTGCGAATCTCGTGCTTGCCCACCACCTGCTCATCCGCCGAAGAGCTCTCGAAGAACCACGCACCCGCAGTGCCCAACACCAGCAACGTTGCGGTTGTCATCAAAACTATCTTGCTGTGTAGAGTAAGGCGGGCGCGGCGAGGGCGACGGAAGAACGCTGCCAGTACTCCCCGACTCGGCCGGACCAGCCGCCGCACGGTGTCTCTGAAATACCTGGCAAGATCCTGCAGAACGGGGAAGCCGATCCCGCCAATCATAATCAGCGGCGCGACAACGCCGAGCATCTGCCAGTGGTCGCGCAATGCGCCCGCCTGCCAGGAGTCGCCAACGCCGGCCATCATGTTCTGTCCGTAGAGGGAGAATCCGGCGTTGCAGAATGCCGATATGCTGTGGAATATGCTGTACCATATAGCCTGGGGCACATCCAGCGGTGTGCCGAATGCACTGAGGGATGTCAGGAACATCGGTAGCAGCATCGCAGCTCCCACCAGCTCGAAGAGCACAGTCGCCAGCAGCACGAATCTAGCCGCACGCGCTATTAGCCCGAAACCATCGGTAGACAGCATCTGCCCGATCGCAAGCGACCCCTTCAGTGAAAGTGCCTTTCCGACCATCATCGCCATTACCGTACCGAACAGCATAATGCCAAGTCCGCCGAGTTGGATCATTCCCAGGATCACGCCCTGTCCGAACCGTGTGAAGTGTGTGCCAGTATCGCGAACCACAAGTCCCGTCACGCACGTTGCACTTGTTGCGGTGAATAACGCATCAGGGTAGTACCAATCAGCCAGCCCGCTCGAATGGACTGCCGCAGGAAGCATCAGCAGGCCCGAGCCGGCCAGTATCAACAATCCGAAACTGACCAGGAGAAGCCGCGCAGGATGCATTCCGCTACCGGCGAATTTCAGGTTCAAGCTCAGGCTGCGAATTACGAGACTGACGAGAAGATATGCCTGCGTGACGATTACGTACAGCGAAGCCGCCGGTAGCACATGTTCGCCCGGCCTGTCCCACAGGAAGACCAGCCCCGCAGCAATCACCATCAGCGCGAAGTCGGACCAGTTCCGTCGAAAATAGGCACCCTTGCCAGCCGCCAGCAGCAGTCTGGCCACACGGTCCAGAACGAATACGCCCACGATGAGCATCTGAAATACATGCAGGTAAAACGGTTTGATGGGGGGCGCATCGTTGAATCCGTATTCACAGATTAGCGAACCGACGGCCGCGATGCCGGCCATTGCCAGAATCACGTCCAGCATAACCAGCATCGTGCGACGCTTCGCCTGCCTGGATGGTTTGCTGACTTCGTCCATGAATAGCGGTTCCCCAGGCGATTACTTTTTCTTGTAGATTTCGTCAGGATCGAAAATCTTCTCAGCCACAACATCCCACGTGCCTTCTTCGTTAAGCTTGCGATAGAAGCAGGACAGATAACCTTTGTGGCAGGCGGCACCGGTCTGCACTGCTTCGACAACGAGCGTGTCCTTGTCGCAGTCGGTGTAGATGGCCTTCACTTCCTGAGTGTGGCCGGAGCTTTCGCCCTTCATCCAATACTTCTGACGGCTTCGTGACCAGAAGTGCGTCTTGCCGGTCTTTACGGTGTCTGCCAGCGATTCTTTGTTCATGTATGCCACCATCAGCACCTGCTTGGTCTCGGCGTCCATGACCACTGCGGGTATGAGTCCGTTGGCGTCAAACTTCAGGTCTGCGATTGTTTCGTCAAGCTTATTCACGTCAATCTCCATAAGCGTCGTTTGGTAATTCGCAAAATACAAGCAACTTATGCAACGATATGTTAGCGAAACACACCGCCGGGGTCAATTGGCAGGGCTGATTGACCCCGGCGGTGTGCGAGATATTACTCTGGCGGTAGATGACGTAAGTTGTCATCAACCCTTCAGGCAGCTTCCGTCGCCGCCTGCGGCTTAGTCGTGACATGTTGAAGGCAGAAACTCCCAGCGGCGAAGAAACAACCCACAAAGCAACGGATTGAACAGGTG
>CBDUQP010000033.1:0-26900 GCA_965369385.1 uncultured Phycisphaerales bacterium | reverse complement strand
GAGTTGCTGGAACGTCCTTTCTCGCACGGCTACGAGACGGGCGGTATGCGTCGAATGTATTTGCGAGGGCACCGGAACATGCCTAAATGTCTACTGATTCACGTGGCTGGCTTCAACCTGAGCCCGCTCATGCGCACCAGATCGGAATCGGCAAGCCGCGAGCACTTCAGGACGCAATGAGCCGTGTTCTCGGTGCATTTGACAGTATGTTGGCCGCCGCAAGAAGCATCCTCAGCCGCCTCGCGAGCCACGCGATAATCTGGCGAACCTGATAGTGCAGCAGGGCCGCGGCCGTGATCCAATGTCAGGGAAAACCGTCTTCTTCAACGGGCTGTTAGCAGAGAATAGTTTCCATTGTGCGAAGGCCTTTGCAGTGAAATGCCTTGACGACTAGACGGACAAAGAGTGGCGTCTTGGTGAGCTATATGGGGCTGTGTGGATCAGCCAGGTTCGGTAATACGGCCTGAGTCGCCCGCACAGCTTCCGTGCCACAGCGAGCGTACTTCTGCCGGTCTTCATAGGCATTCTCGTAACCCATCATCAGTGAGGGCACAAGAGAATAGCATATTCTTCACAGAGCAGGAGTTTCTTGGATAAGCCTACTTCCCGGACCAATGGAGATACTGTGTGAAGGATGGGTGCGAATACAACCTCTCGGGAGGGGCCAAGCTTGCACCACGGGAGTATCGCTCCCCCCCGATCCAATCCGGTTACATGGGTAACAGTTCAGTCCAGGCACATGGGTAACACTCTTGTTATTGCTGGTAATCCTCCTGGCGCGTAGCGGAAGGAGGATTACCAGCATCGGATTCTATGCTCAGGCCAGCACGCTTGGCTTCACTCACACGGAGCATACGGTGAAGATGCAGCTCGAATATGCCCAACGCCTTCGCACCAAAATGGACTCGCCAATAACGCCCATCGATCGCGCTCAAAGCCCACTGTCTCGCCGGCTAGAACATGGCTCAGGAAGAATATACCTTTGAACTTCACTCCACCTTTCTTTCGAACTCGTCGGCATAACCAGTCCGAAGGATAATTCATCTGCGGTTCGCCGGAAGGATAAGGCTGTGGCGACGGCTCATACAGTTCGCTCGGCGTAGCCAGTTCCAACGCCTCGTGCGGACGCTGCTCGTTGAACTCCTTTGGAAAGACATCAAAACCCCTCTGCTGAGCACGTAGCGTCGATGCCGAAGGCGAGCAAGTCTCGCACTTCAGCGTCAGGTGCATGCGCTCATGTCGGCCGTTCTGCTGGGGCTTGCCCGGCTGAATGCGTTCGTGGTCTATACCCAACTTGATCCACTACACGTTCAGCTGGCTTGAACCGCCCAAGCCTCGCGATGCAAAGAGAGCCCCGTTATCGCTGTGGATTGCCCTGGGCAGGCCGTATTCTCTGAATGCGGCTTCAAACACAGGCAGCACGCCCGGCCGACCTGTTAGACACCACCTGGCAGCGAAGGATTTAACGACTATGAGCATCGGTCATGGTCGGCGGATCGCAACGCGAACCGGCCTGGGTTTTGAACCAACCTTTGAAGTCAACGCACCAGATATCGTTGGGGTCACCGCAAGCACAAGAGAGCTTTTCATAGGGCGGAACTCGCCGCCGCCGCTTACGATTGACGACCAGGCCGTTACGTCGCAATATCTCAGTAACAGTGCTGCGGGCAGGCCAAGGTGTCTGACTGCCTTGATGCTCAAGCCGCCGAAGCAGCTTCTTCGGACCCCATGTCGGATGAGCGGCACGCATAGCCAGTACTGCTTGTTTGCTATCGTCTGATACCTGATTCGGGTGCGTATGTGGAGCGAGTGAACGGTCGACCAAGCTTTCAAGGCCTTCAGCTTTGGCGCGTGAGAGCCATTTGTAACCGGTCTTGCGACTTATGTTGTACTTGCGGCTCAACTCAGCCATAGTCAGCTCCTGCAGATTCTGTTCGATAACCAAGCGAATTCGTTGTTCCATGGCACAACTCTCAATCCAAGAGATGGATAATGCTCCCCTCATCAATCTCTATCGGAATAGTGTTACCCATGTAACCGGATTGGAGCATCCTTCCCTACCGATTACGGGGCGAACTGTATGCACAGAAGGCACAAACTAGGCATGATCAAATCAGGTGATGGGCGACGAGAAGAGGACGTTCCTCGTTCCACGTGTACCTACCAACGAACTGAACTTCCGTGCCGGGAACGTTTCGGCATTCGGGGCGGAGTCCCAACGCCATTACGAGTGGCGATATATGGTGCCGGCGCGCAGGGGAGAATAGTGCATGATACTCTACGTCGTCTGATAGGCATAGAGATCATCTGCTTTGTCGACGACGGGAGCCAAGTGCTCGCCGAGAGAGCATTGCCTGTCTTGAAACCAGGAGCACTTCCCGTGGAGGTCGACGCTGTCATATTGGCCATCGGCAACGAGACTGGAGCGAAGATCAGATCAAAGGAAGTGATCTTGAAGCACCTGAAACAGCCCCTTATCCGTGTGGTTGATCCCACAGCTGCAGTGTCGCCGTCTGCGGTGTTGGAACAAGGCGTAATCTGCCATGCTCTGGTGGCCATCATGAGCAGCTCGCATGTCGGGAGGAATTCGATCATCAGCACGTCTGCGTCGATCGACCATGATAACGATCTGGGGGAGTTCTGCAACGTGTGCCCTGGTGCCCGCACAGCGGGATACGTGCGAATGGGGCGTGGTGTATTCTTGGGTACCGGAGCCATAGTGCTGCCTGGTGTGGAGATCGGAGAGTATGCTCTGGTGGGCGCTGGCGCGGTGGTAACAAAGAACGTACCGGCGCACGCAGTGATGATTGGGGCGCCAGCGCGGGTCATTCGGTATAGGGCGGAGGACGAATGAGATGTTAGTGCCCTTCCTTGACCTAGAACGCCAGCACCGTAATCTGCGCACTGAGCTTCTCTGTGCATTCGAGCAAGTCCTGAGTAGTGCCGATTTCGTCCTTGGTAAGCACGTCGTGTTGCTAGAGAACTACATGGCGGAACTCTGCGGCACGAGATATGCTGTCGGAATGAACTCAGGCACCGATGCCTTGCGGCTGAGTTTGATGGCCTCAGGAATAGGCTCAGGTGATGAAGTAATCACCAGCGCCAACACCTTCATTGCCACACTGATGGCCATCTCAGACGTCGGGGCGAACCCGAGACTGGTTGACGTTGACGAAACTTACAATATGGACCCTAACCAATTGGAGCGAGCGTTGACTTCCTCCACCCGTGCGATTGTCCCCGTGCATTACACGGGTCGGATGGCCGACATGAAGCAGATCCTGGAGTTTGCATCCGACCATGGCCTGGTGGTGATTGAAGATGCGGCGCAGGCTATCGGGGCTCGACGAGAAGGCCATCATGCGGGGGGGGCTGGGAGCATGGGCTGCTTCAGCTTTCATCCCACCAAAGTACTGGGCGCATGTGGAGACGGGGGAGTTGTTACAACTGATGATCCAGAACTCGCAAAACGTTTGCGACGGCTGCGCAACCTAGGAAGGACAGATCGCGATGTCTGGGTGGTACGTGGTCTCAACAGCAGACTGGATTCCATGCAAGCGGCCATACTGCTCGCAAAGACCCGGCATCTGCCCGAATGGATCAAACGGCGCAGACAGATTGCTGAGCAATATGCAGTCAGCTTCGGAGGAAGATGTCGAGTCCCCTTGGATGGACAGGACGAAACCCAAGTGTACCATCTCTATGTTCTGGCCTTGCCGGGATTGGCTAATCAGGAGGCACAAGCCTTCTT
This sequence comes from uncultured Phycisphaerales bacterium, assembly GCA_965369385.1. Lineage (GTDB taxonomy): Bacteria > Planctomycetota > Phycisphaerae > SM23-33 > SM23-33 > CBDUQP01. The sequence goes on along the minus strand of CBDUQP010000033.1, from coordinate 23,149 downwards.
GCATGATGCAGGGATCGATGCAAGAATCCACTATCTCACTCCAGTGTACCGCCAGAAGCCCTACACCGGGCTTGGGTACTCTAAGGCCGACTTTCCGATTACAGAGCAGTTCTGTCGTACTACGATTACCCTTCCGCTCTATCCGGAGATGACCGAAGCGGAAGTATCAAGGGTGATCGGTAGCCTCAATGAGTTCTTGGATATGAAAGGTATTCATAAATGATGTTGCCTGGAGAGCAGAAAGAGTATAGGCAGGTGCTTAAGGCCTCGCCGGACTACATAATGGTTGAGCCAACGAACATGTGTCGCCTGCGGTGCATCACCTGTTCTCGCGATGGCATTGGCACAGGGACCAGCATGTCCTACGCTACGTTCCGTCGAATCATGGATCAATTCCCTCACGCAACGACTGTGAAATTCCACGGTCTTGGCCAGCCGTTGTTAGCACCTGATGCGACCCTGATGCTCGAGTATCTGCGCGATAGGAACTGCCAGACCGTTCTCGTGTCCGAGTGCCAATGGGAAACCCTGGATGTGCCAGCCGTGATGGGCTGCATTGAGCACATGTACATTTCGGTCAGCGGTTCAGACAAAGCCAGCTACGAGGCATTTCATCGCGGGGCCAGGTGGGAGCGGCTGCTTGCGAACGTGTCCGAGATCGTACACCACAGGAAGGCCCACACCGACTTGGCTATTAACTATGTTTGCTGCAGGCAGAATCTGTCAAGCATTCCAGCAGTTGTCAAACTGGCAGACCAACTTGGCGTCGAGACCGTTAGGTTCCAAATTATGCAGAACTGGTCTGGAGCGGACAACCCGAGGCACGAGAAGTTGGAGGAACTACGCCGGGTGAACCTGACGCCACTCGTAGGCATGCTACGCACTGCAATGGATATTGGCGAGGCGCTTTCTGTAAACGTGCGTCTCGTAGGGAACAGCGAGTTCGACCACAAGCAATGCATCTGGCCATTCAGTCGCTGCTACGTGACGGTGGATGGTGATGTCCTGCCCTGCTGCATGCGGCCTGACAACGCCTTGAAGCTGGGCAATATGCTACAAACACAGTTTGAGGATATCTGGAATAATGAGGGCTATCAATCCATCCGCAAGCAACTGGGTGCGGGACTTTCCCCGGAGATGTGTAAGTGTTGCCCGTATATCGGCTGCTCCGAGATTCTTCGCCGGGTGAAACGGTCGCTCGGCTTGGGACCGAGTTAAACTGGACGGAGTCACGTCGAACGCAGTGTTGGGAGAGGTTTGCAAGGCTATCTGTCCATCCCCATGTAGGAGCAATAGGACGATGTAGGCCATTGAGGCGATCGGTAGAATCGACTTGAAGAGTGTCTTGCAGAGAACGTACATCTCCCTTTCACGGACGTCAAGAGAGCAGTGGCAGGTTGATCATATCGAACTTGCGGTTGGTTGAACTGCAGCAGCCAACTGATTAGCCTTTCCACTATCCAGCAGAAGACTCCCAAATCGCTGCAGTAGTGTACTAGTCTTTCTCGGGCTAGATCGAAGTGGTTCTTGCGGGATGGCTTGTGGCTCTCTGTTTAGGCGTAGGTCGTGCAAGACAAGAAGGTTACTGCAGAAGAGTTGCTCGGGGCATTGGATTTGCGATCTTAAGGCGATTCTGTAGAAGGTGGCTGACGCTATCAATAATTCGCTCCGGGAGCGATTATCGCCGAGTTGGAAGAGCCGGTTCAAGACACCAATGCTGAGTACAGGCGGCGTCTTCGTTGGAAGGCAAAGGATCTCTTGGAAGGCAAGCAGGAGGCATTTGTCCCTCGCATTACCCACCCGCGACCTAACGTGGAAGCATAAGGGCAAGCAGAGCATGTCGTGCATGACCTTCAACGGCCGGTTGCAGCTCTCTAGCAGCCCGTTGAAAAAGCTATTCCTGCTGCGCGGGGGCCTTTCACCTGTGCGTCTGCGTCACGAAAACTCAACAATTCAGCTGAATTGCCTGCGTTTTCGTTCCTTGGTGCTCGCTGAAATCCCGCGCACTCGCGACGGAATCCATTCTTCAACAGACTGCTAGAACCGTGTACTGGAACGAGCAACGTGGCACGTCTGTTCCACTGGACACTGTTCTGGGGATAACCAGCAGCAGATACAGGCCGGGCGTTCGGGAGATGTGTTGTCGTGAGAGCTTGAATTGTGCGTTTGTTCCTGGTGCGAAGAATCTCAAGCGAACGGCACAGTTGGCTATCAGTGCTTATGCGATTCGCACGATGGTCGAATCTTGAGGTCAGCATGTTCTCTCATAGCAAGCCAACGCGCAGGTTTGTCCGGACTTTGCCGCCACTGATTGTACCGACAGAACTGTGATCACCGGTGCCGGAAGACCAGCCGCGCAAGCGTCGTGAAACGGAGAAACGCAAAGGTAGCGGCACGGTCACAAGAGTACCGGTAGGCGGGCCAGCCTCCTCACGGTAGCGACGGACCTCACAAGGAGTTCAAGGTCGTAGCATTCTATAGCAACAACAAGAGGCATCAATATGCGATTGGCACCAACGGTAACCATAAGAAGCTTAGTCGGCTGATGCGACGCGAAGCGTCGCGCATATGGCTTGGCGATGCAGATGTGAAGTATGCCGTTGCCGACGGAACCAGTTGGATTCTCAAGCAATCCAACCAGCTGTTGCCGATGCTGGACGAGAATGTCCTGGATTACTATCATGTGCAGGAAGATGTTACCGAGGCGGCCCACAAGCTCTTCGATGAAGGCATAGCCGAATCAGTTGCATGGCGAGAAGAGACGATGGGTCGGTATGGAACCGTGGTTTGCTGGTGACGCTGGATCGACTTGGCGAGTTGTTTGAGACGTTGTGATCACCGTGGCAACGCGAAGCGTTGAAGGCTCAACGAAGGTATCTTGCTTCGCGAGTGGAAATGACGGTCTACGCTAGCGTCCGGGCCGCCGAATCGGTCTGTGGCCACCTGACCCAAGGCCCCAAAGGGTCTGGGATGTGGTGGAACAAATGCAATGCCAAAGAAATGATGGCCCTGACAAGCCTCCCCTACCGTGGCCAGCCGGCCTCATATTGGGAACATCATAGAATAGCCTCATATCCCCAGCCATGATCCAATCTCGCACACGTGCAGTATCCACTTGCGATTGTTTGTTGACATTGCTGGCAACGGCGTTATAATGTAACTTAGAGGGGCGAAGTCTATCCTATCAATTCAAACATAGCGACTGCACGCCTCAAGAGCTTTCTAGTGCAACGAAGCTTGGATTGGCCATGCATGATCTGGCCCCTGAATTCTGATCCATTCTAAATGCAAGTTTGATAGTATTCTGTTAGCGTTGCTAATTGAGATGGACCAGATGAAGGCGCTATTTACAGAAGTACAGATAGCCTTTCCCGTGTGGCAGGCCACAGCCGTACTGCGGTCGAGGAGCTCGCCCGGACGTTGAGAATTGCGAGGGAATTTCTATTGCCGGAAGAAGAAGTACGCTGGCCCGGCCCGGCGCGGCGCACGTTCGCCGGCTGAAGCAGTTGGAGGATGAAGATGCACGGCTGAAGCGATCGGTGGCGGATTTGGCATTAGACAAGCACATACTTCCGGACGTCCTGTCAAAGAAGCTGCGACGCCTGTTCAATGAGACTTGGTGAAGGAGATGAGAATCCCCACCATGTATCGCAGCGGTGGACGTGCAGGACGTTCGTCTTTCCTCGGTCAACAGTTCATTACTGTAGTATGGACGCCCCGCAAATACCATCGAGATTGAAGGTTCCTGTTTGGCTGCGTCGTTGGATGGCAAGATATGGGAGATGAATCAAAGGCAAATGTGGCAAGGCCGTCATTGTTGGGCAAAGTGTCTGTTATCATCGCCGTTTACAATGGTGCGGAGCTACTCGACCAATGCTTAGAGTCCTTGTCGAAATCGACCTATGGGGACTATGAGGTAATCGTTGTAGACGATGGCTCCACCGACCGAAGCGACGAGATTGCAGAGCGTCACGAATGCAACGTGGTGCGTTTGGAGGAGAATGTTGGACCAGCCAAGGCACGCAATGTTGGTGTCAGGAATGCTATCGGTGACATCCTATTCTTCACGGATCATGATGTTCAGGTGCAGAGTGATACTATCAAACTAGCCGTCGACGTATTGAGGTCAGTTGACCCGCCGGACGCAGTCATCGGTAACTATAGCCTAGGAGTGGCGACAACGGGCTACTTCTCGTCTTACAAGAACATTCTTCATCATTACACACATCTGACTGCGAACCGCGAGACTTCGGTATTTTTCACTGCTTGTGGGGCGATGCGTCGGGACGTGTTTGATGCCGTGGGTGGGTTTGATGAACGCATACGCACGACCGCCGCTGAGGACATCAAGCTTGGCTATGATCTAATAAGGAGACGGTACCGAATCGCTCTCGATGACCGGATCGTGGTGGCTCATATGAAGCGGTACACGTTCATTAGTGTGGTCACGTCGGACGTGTTCTGCAGGGCGATACCGTGGACTCGATTGATCCTGCAGGAGAGAATGTTTCACTGTGACCTTAACACGCGAATAGAGAATTGCCTCAGTGTGTTAGTTGTGTACCTGCAGTTCATGGTGGCAGGGCTGTTTTGTGGCTGGCTTGGCCTGAGTGGTATGATTGTGACGCTGGTCCTAGCCTTCACAGGCGTTGTGGCTCTGAACCGGCGATTCTTTGTGTTCTGTTGGCGCCGTTGCGGTCCAGTATTTGCGATCAAGACCATCTGCATGCAGTATATGGCCTACGTGTACAGTGGGTTCGGTGCCGTGTGTGGTGTGGTCGCATATGCTCTGGGCAGGAATGGGGGGCAGCACAAGCCGTGAGTTGTAGTTGTCTGACCGTACTCCAAAGGGATGGACGTGGCTGTGACTCGTTTGCTGGGGTGCTTGGGCTCATATGAAGCCTGAAGAGGTCTGTTGAAGATGAATATGAAGGGAGAATAGCGTGAGAATAGTGGTACTTGGCGGCGGGTTCACCGGGGCGATTGCAGCTTACTTGCTACGGCAGCAAGGACATGATGTGCAGATTGTGGAAAAGAAGTCTGCAATCGGTGGGTTGTGCCGTACGCAGGAGTTCGGCGGAATCCTGCACGAGTTTGGCCCGCACATACTCTATGCTTCTCGTGGTAGTAAGGCTCATGAGTTCTTCTGTTCGCATATCCAAGTGCGAGAGAAGAAATACAGGGTTAGAGTCAGTATCGATGGGAGTCTCAGTGACCTTTGTCAGTTGCCGGTGACTCCGCGAGATGTCCTTCGATTGCCGGAGTGCGAACAGATAATTCAGGAGCTCTACGAGGCTAGTCCTGATAGCACAGGACAAGGTTCGTTTGAGGACCATCTGATTGCACGGATTGGCAAGACGTTGTACCAATACTTCATGGAGAATTACAATGTGAAGCAGTGGGGAATGCACCCCAGAGACATGCATCTGGAGTGGGGCCGATACCGTAATCTGGGATTGCAGAAGTCGGGTGCTTCGATGTTCGGTGACGCATGGCAAGGCCACCCTGGAAGCTACGACGCGTTCTTCGAGAAGCTCGTAGCAGGAGTGGACATTATCCAAACGGAGGTGACGGGGGCGGTCGTGTCTGGTGGGAGAATACGGGAGATTCGCTGCCTACATGGTGAAGTTCGGGCCGATTGGTTCGTGTCTACGATCCCCGTGGAGCAGCTTCTTGGAAGGGATGGGTGGCTTACGCACCGCGGTAGCTGCAAGATGTTCTTTCTTCTCGACGAAGAGAACGTTATGCGAGACTACCTAGTCACATTTCCGAATACCCATCGCTTCACACGCATCATGAACTATAAGGAGCAATCCGGTCAGTCCTGTGGTAGAACATTGCTTAGTTTTGCGTTTCCGTTTGATAGTCGACAGCGCGAATTGCCCTTGGCTGACTGGAGGTCAGAAGCCGAAAGGTTCATACGTGAGAACTTCGGATCAATGATCCTGGATCACAGGGTCGAGATGGAACGCCATGCCTATCCGGTATCGGAGCAGAGGAACTTGGCCCGTCTGCGGTGCATTCTTGAACAGGCATCTGAGATTGATAATCTGATAACGGTAGGTCGGAACGGGCTGCATAGCTATACGTCGATGGTCACGTGTCTGGAGCAGTGCTTCCAGCTTGTCGAGAACATAGAGGAGCACGCGAGGCGTTCTCCTAAGGAGCGGCTGCATGAGTACGAAAGAGTTAGGGCTACTCTACGGTAGGCAGCGTGGAGAGATCAAATGAAAGTCTCGGTAGTGACCCCCACACTTGATGAAGAACAATGCATCGAGAGAGTCATTCGGGGCATCAGGTCGACTCTCGGAGAGCACACGGAAATCATTGTCGTAGATAGTGGTACGGATCGGACCGCAGAGATTGCTCGATCACTCGGTGTAACCCTCCTACACGTCGATCCTGTGGGGACTGGGTATTCGCTTCGTGCTGGCTTCCAGGCCGCGAGAGGAGATGTAATCCTTACGGTCGACTGTGACGGCACCTATCCAATGTCCGAGGCCCCAAGACTGCTAGAAGAGATCGCCAACGGTTGGGACATAGTGGGAGCTTCTCGTATGAGTAGGCGTAGTGAAAACATGCCAGCATTGAACTACTTTGGCAATAGGGTCTTCGCCTTCTTTACGAGGCTTCTGTATGATGTTCAAACGCGCGACGTGACGACGGGAATGCGTGCATATCGAGGCGAAGTGCTTCGATCAATCTCTTGGCAGGGGAACTTTGACCTTCCGGTGGAATTGCTTGTAAGATCGGTGCGCCTCGGGTACCGGTACCAAGAGATCGACATCACGTATCAGAAGCGAAGTGGTGGCAAGTCCAAATTGCGTAAGTGGATGGGATTGCCGATCCTGTGGTGCATTCTGAAGTGGCGATGGGTGAATGGAAGTGCTCCTGAGGACCGTTCATGAAGGTGTGCTTCCTCTATCAGCCCGTTGAAATCCTCACCAAGTCCCGACGCCAGTGCCGCTTCCAATAATGTAGTGTAGCTTTTCCTGATAGAATGGATCGCGAGACCCAACCGATTGCATTGTATAGAGTTCAATGCGTAGGCAAACGAAGTCACTGTTAGCTGTGGAGACTCGTTGTGTACCTCTCTCGCCAGCACGTGGGGGCCATCATCAAGGAGTTCAATGTCAGAGGCTTCGATGCGTTGGCGCCCAGCTACGTCACCGGCCGGCCGCCGAAGTTCTCTGAAGAGCAGAGAAGCATTATCGTCGAGATGGCTTTGTGCCCCCCGGACCTTCTTGGCCAACCATTCAAACGTTGGTCGCTGTCGAAGCTGTGAGATTTCATCTTAGCCGAGCGGATTGTCGAATCGATCAGCATCGAAACGCTTCGCTAGATACTGTGGGCTCATAAGGTGCGGCTGCGACGCAGTAAGACTTGGAAAGAGTGCAATTATCCGAAGCTGGATTCCAAGAAGAGGTGATTCGGCGATTCGTGAATCAGCGTGCGGCCAACGGTTCGACCATCACCTTCGACGAGTTCGGTCCGCTGGAAATTCGTTCACAAGCCGGACAGAGTTGGCGTCCGATCGGCAAGCCGGAGCGATTGCAGCGAGCGCGTCATTGGCTTGCATTTTGCGATATTCACGACGACAAGCTCTGGGGCTATGTTCGGCTTCGGACGCGTTCGCGGGAAGTGCTGGGGGTATTGAAGTTGATGAGTCGCCGTTATCCCAGCAGCGAATTCATCGGATACTGGACAGTTTCTCGCCACATGGAACAAAGGAAGTGCGGTACTGGTGCCGATGCAACAACGTTCATATGATTTGGACACCGACCAACGCTTCATGGCTGAATCCCATCGAATGTCAGTTTACTCCGGTCAAGGAGTTCGCGATCCGACAACCTATTATGCCGATTACGACGAACTACGAATCGCTCTTGATGGCTACGCGGCGTACCGAAACAGATACGCAAAACCATAGAACCTTTTTGGAAACGGCACTAGATAGATCGTTGATAGTGCACGCTGATGACTTTGGATTGTGTCATGGTATCAACAAAGGTGTCATGACCTCGCACAGGGAGGGCATACTGACGAGCGCCTCTGTGATGGCGAACACTCCGGGATTCGACGAAGCGATGGAGTTGGCTAAGGGGTCTCCAAGCTTGGACATAGGCTTGCATCTGAACCTGCTTGAGGGGTATCCAGTTTCGTCACGGACCAGAGTGGGGTCACTGTTGGGGCCGGACGGTGGGTTTCTCTTCTCTCATGCTGCAATCCTGCGACGATGGCTCTGTGGCCGGCTACTGGAGCATGAGCTAGAGGTGGAGGTGAGAGCTCAGATTGAGAAGGTCCTGGACGCCGGTGTCAGGCCATCTCATATTGACGGCCACAAACACATCCATGTGTTCCCGCCGGTTCTGGGCGTTCTGCTCAACGTTATGAAGGACTATGGGATTCGTTGCATGCGCCTGCCGGATGAGATGATGGATATTCTGCCTGGGCGAGGAACGATTGTGTGGCGCACTCGCAGGTTCGTATCGCGGTGGGCGTTATCGATGCTGACTCGATCTCTGACCTATGCACGGGTGCGCGACCATGGAGTTGTCTCTGCAGACCATTTTTTGGGCGTACTTTCAGTGGGTCGCCTTACCGGGGCGAACATTTGCAGGGCACTACCTCGAATGCTTCCAGGAGTGACTGAATTGATGTGTCACCCTGGCATTGCTCGCGGCTTACCGACCTATGCATCTAACTGGGCAAGGCACCATCGATTTGCTGAAGAGTTAGCTGCCTTGTGCAGCGAAGAAGTCAAGCTGCAACTGCTCCGCGAGAGAATCGACCTTATCGACTATCAGGACATACTAGAAGCTATCCCAAAGAAATAATCAAGTACTTGCTAGATTCCAAGGCCTCTGTTCAAATGGACTTATGGATATTGCGGACGTGCAATGGAAACGTATTTCAGCGTACTTGCCTTTGTCCCGCAGTGGGTCGGGCAAGCAAGGTCGACCAGCAGTGGAGCAATGTGATGCCCTCAATGGCATCTTATGGACTCCTCGAACTGGAGCGCCTTGGAAGGAGTTGCTGGAACTGATATCCGCCAAGAAGCACTCACCATCGACGCTTTCTGGCATGGTCAAAGCCAGGCGTCTTCGAGAAGGTGTTATCGACGGAACGTTTGCCACAGCCCCAACAGGGGCGGCAGAGTCGGGAAGACCAAACGTGGCAAAGGCACCAAAATCATGGGCCTTGTCGACGCTGAAGGTGTCCCTATCTCCTTGCACACATGCAGCGCTGGCCGCATTAAGTGATGCTTGTCAATGAAACTCTCGATGCTTGCATATTGGATGAGTTGCCGCACGAGGTGATTGGCGACAAGGCATATGACTCGTACAAACTGGATGAACAGTTCGCTCAGGAACGAGGCGTGGACTCGATTGGTCCCCCACGAAGCGAATCGCAACAGGCTGGCGACCCAAGACGGCCGATCGCCGAGAGGCTATCGCCGCCGCTGGAAGGTCGAACGGCTCTCTGCTTGGCTGCAAGACTCTCGCCGACTGGTTGTCCGCTATGAGTATTACCTGAATAGCTTCTTATCGATGGTGCATTCGGGATGCATCATCATTGTGCTAAGGCTCTTGGGATAGCTTCCAGTGTCCCAAGAGAATCCCAGAAGACCCCAGCATACGTTTGTCGTCGGTGTTGAGCGGATGTAGAATGGCGTGGTGACATCGTGGAGGGTGGACTATATTGATGGGTAAACGTGGAAGTGAGCGGCAGGCAGAGATGTGGATTGCGGCCGCTCAGATGCCGGTCGGCTCGGGTCATTTCTTCCATCGCAAGCTGAAGCAACTGTTGGCCGCCCACGGGTTCGACGCGTTCCCCGGGGATGTGCCGCAAGTTGTACTGAGAGAACATGGGCCACCGGAACACTCCGCCGGGTGTTCACTTCCGGATGCTGCTCATCGGCTACTTCGAGGGCATCGACTCCGAACGCCGCATTGCATGGCGTTGTGCCCACTCGCGAACGCTGAGCGAGTTGCTCGGCTATGGGCTGATGGAGACCACGCCTGATCTTCGAGCCTGTCTGTCGATGATCTGTCGCGGGATCGGTGTTGAGACGCACCGGCCATACGATCCACGCCAAAGAAGGAGCGTTTTGTTCAACGGCCTGCTAGAGAATGCTGCTGTATCTGATGGATTCAGCTGCTTGGATACGAGCTCGACAGCATCGCAGCGACGGTAGCTTCCCAGCCTGCTGCATTTGTGCGTTGCGGAGGCAGGGCAAGGGTCGGAGTCGAAGAATGGGGCATAGAGTCAATGGAAATACTGTGATCGACCACGGCGCAATAAGGGATTCGAAGCGGCTTCTTCTTATAGAGCCTCCGTTCTTGCGGCTCTATAACGACAGCTACTCGCGGTCTAGATATCCCACCGGACTTGGATACATCGCCGCGCAGGTAGCGACCAAGACAGACTGGGAAGTCAAAGTGTACAACGCAGACTTCGCGTCTCATGCCGTGACACCATCGCTCTCAGACTTGTGCGGGAACGGGTACAGTGACTACCTCCAGGGATTACTTGAGCCGGAGACATCAGCATGCTGGGATGAGATTCGCATGCGAATAGGGGAGCACCGCCCGAGCGTCCTGGGGATCTCTGTAACGTCTCAGACGTTTCGGTCGGGCTGCAACGTGGCCGAGATTGCCAAGCAGATGGACCCTTCATGCCTAGTGATCATGGGCGGTCCGCACGCATCGGCCGTTGGGGCCGAAGTCTTGAGCTGCCAATACGTTGATGTTGTTGTGCGAGGCGAAGGAGAAAGCAGCATGCTTCAGCTGCTCGCGGTACTCTCCTCAGGCGGTGACCTGAGCGCCGTTGAGGGTATCAGCTATCGGACGCCCACGGCGATCATGGACAACCCGGCCTGTCCATTCCTTCCCGACCTTGATGCGCTGACGTCTCCCGTTGCCGTTGTGGAGAGAGTTCTGATCGACTACTTAGCCTACCCTGTGTCTTCGTTCGGAAACATAGTTGCAATACGTGGATGTCCCAAGAACTGTCTGTTCTGCGGATCTCGAAGCATCTGGTCCCGCGTTCCAAGGTTTCGCTCTCCAGAAAATGTCGCGGAAGAAATGGCTTCGCTTTACGAGATGGGGGTTCGCTTCGTCAACTTTGACGATGACACGTTCGGTGTATGCAATGAATATATTGAAGATTTGTGCGAGTGTATTCGCAGGCGATGCCCGCAGGCGCGATGGCGTTGCGAAATGCACGTGAAGAACGTCACACCAGACACGCTGCAAACAATGAAGGCTGCTGGATGTCGGTCGATCGCTATAGGCATTGAGTCCGGCAGCGATGAGATTCTCAGGGCCATCCGGAAAGGAATCACTAGGGCAGAAGCTCTGCGCGCGTGTCAGATGATCCGAGGTAATCTAATGCGATTGTCGGTGTTCTTCATGGTCGGCGTTCCTCAGGAGACGATGAAGACACTGTCGGATACATTCGACCTCATGCAGCAATGTGACGCCGATGAGATAATATATAGTGTCTTCACGCCGTATCCAGGTACCGAGGCGTTCCAGTTATGTGAGCAGCTAGGGCTCATAGACGATCAATGGGACGTGGCAATGTACTCCCATCAGAGCCCCAATAACTGCTTTTGCACTAATCTTGATAGGCGTGAGTTCCGGATGATGGCCCAGACGATTGAGACGTATGTAGACAAGAGAAATGCCGACAGACGGCGACTGGAGGAGGCAATAAGGGCGTGCCGACGCGCCTAGTGACGTTTTCAGTGAGTTACACTACATCATTGGAAACGGCACTAGTTTGGAATCGCAGAGGAAACGTTCTGCCGGTCTTGGTGTGGCAGAGATTCGGCGGCTGAAGCAGGCGATGTCAGCTTTCGTGCGATGCGACCATCTCGCCGTTGCATGGGAGCATAATGTGGAATAGGAGACAGCGGGCGACGAATGGTACGTCAAAAGGCCTAGGGGCTATAATAACGGTACTACAACTTTGGGAGAAATGCCATGAAGAGGAAGCTACGTCACGTTGCTGCTGCCTGTGGAGTCATCGTCGCGTGCATACTACTCACGTCGTATCTGAGAACGACGTACCATAGGGTCGAAGTCGGGAAAGATTGCGGTTCGCAGACTACGCCTTCGCTAGCAACAGGCGACGGCGCCGAAGCACGACACAGGGGTAGTGTGACGTCGACTGCGCTTTCGCAGTCGGCAATTCCAAGGCTGTCCCAGGTATCTTCACAAGTAGTAGGTGCAGGCGGCGGAGCGTCAGAGAATACTGGTATGGTGTCGCCGATGGCCCCTCTCCATGATTCTGTTCTTGACTTACCTTGCAGTTCCATTCTTTCCTTGGCCTTTGAGCACTTGCGTAACGATATTGCTGGAGAATTGCCGACCAATGTCTTTAGCCTACGGGAATTGATGCAGATGAATGTGGCGGGGTTCGAATCCTCGGAAGATGCAGAGCTGCAGTCATACGTCGCTACGCACAACAGGAAGATGATGTCCATCTTATCGTCTGACATACGTGGCACTTGCCAATGGAATACGGGTGGAAGAGCTCCACATCGTATTACGTTCCAGCGACAGGGCTTCATTGTCCGCCAGAGCTGTTCCTGTGGGGCCGGCGAGATATCGAACGGCGTGGGAGTGTATGGAGAGCGATGGGATGCTGATTGTATTGACTCCCTCTATCTGTCGTGCCTAGCGACGTTCGACCCAAAGAACTTCACATCGCTGGAACGCTGCGATATCTCAGTGCCACGTGCCGACGGCACAGCAGAGAGGCGGGGTGTGGTTCGGGTTGATGGCAAATCAAAGGCCTTGTTCTTTGATAGCACAGGGATCCTGATTCGTATCCTTTACAAGAAACGGAGCGGCAAATCGCCAGTCCAGGTGGATCTTCTGAACCATGCCAAGATCAATGGCCTCGAGTTTCCTACAAGGGTACGCCTGAGTTTTCTTGGTCGAAGTGGGTGGAAGAGCCCGGTGCCGGAATACATGGATCTTGATGTGGATCTAGGTGCCACCAAGCTCGTCGTGACAGAATAGAGCGGCGATGAAGAGAGCTGTGGAGTTCCTGCTCATCATATATCACAGGTGCCTAAGCGGTCCGGCGCAGGTCTTGTGATGTCTTGTGGGCTGAGGCATCGCTGTCTCCGGATGTTGTTGGAGATCGGCCATGGTCTTGTGGATTTCCTCTTCAAGTGTCTCGAGCTCACCGCAGAAGTAGCTGTTGAGCCCTGAATGCTTCAGATAGCCCCATAAGCCTTCAATCAGATTCAGTTCCGGGTTGTATGGTGACAGCCATATCACGAAACCATGTTCAGCACGTTCAAATGCAACCTTAGTGCGGCGACACAAGGGCGACGCTATCAGAGTCAGACTTGCGAAATACGCGCCCGTATCCTCGCACACAATCTGGCCAGTCCGCTACCAAAGACCATGTTGGACACAAAGCCTGAACAGGTGGAGCACCGTGCTTGGGTTGCTCCTGAATGCTCGTAGTGTCGTCCACGCCGATAGATCTTTGTGATTGGAGGCAGTGATTCAGCGATTCACGGGAAATGAGGTTATGGGTTGTGATTGGGTCGACTGTCCAGTTGCAGTACGTCATCAACAGGATATGATTCGCGGTTCCGTCTGTCGACCCAGAGAAGTATGTGGGCCCATAGATGGTGTTGTGCTATTCATCACGCCTCCCGGAAGAGAGCATGGGAATGTCTATCATTGGGTGGCGAGGTGTGCACGACGTCTAGCGAGCCAGGGCATCGCATCTCTCCGATATCATCACATCTGTCATCCAGAGTCCAGTAGAGAGCCTGAGGACGAGTGTTGGGCCAAGGTGATAGCTGGATCGCGTTCTGCCAGTGAGTGGCTTGCAAACAGAGTGAGAGATATGCCCTTGTCTCTCATAGCTGTGCGTTCGGGGGCGTTGATAGCACGACATATCTTGACTGGCAGCATACGGCATGAAAACATCATATATGTTGAACCCCTGATGGAGATGGAGCAGGTCGTACGAATGCAGCAGATCTATGATGCAGTGCGCGGTGGCAGGAACGCTAGTCCGCACGGCTCTGCACAAACAGGCGAGCTGCTTGGTGAAGGTTGGGATGCGAAAGGCCAGGAAGTGACGGTCATATCCTGCACGCGCAGTCGTATGTCTGTAGCAGCTTCACGAGCGAAACGGATGCTGGAGATGATTGGCTGCCGGGTCACATTGAAAGCTGTGAAGGAACTCCCTTTCTGGCACGACATGGCCCCACCACTGTGTGATGAGCTTACGGCCACCGTAGCGGCCAGTTTGCATGGCAAGACGGGAGGGGACTGCTCTGGGCTGCCCAATGGGGGGGCATCTATCGTGATCCAAGGCGTCAGTGCATGGGAAACGCACGTCGTGTTCCCCATGGGATCAGAGCAGCTGGTGGGGACTGTGTATAGACCGCTACGCGTGCAACACAGAGACGTTGGTATTGTGTTATGCAGCGGCTATCGCAGCGGGCGAAACGGACCTGGCGAGCTGCTGGTGTTTCTTGCCGATCACTTTGCAAGAAATGGTTACGCGTGCATTACTTTTGACTATGTCGGACGGGGGGACAGCAGTGGAAGCCCTGAGAATCTCCCAATGTCGGTGATGGCCAGAGGGGTAGTTGCGGCTATGTCGGAACTGCGGAAGCATGCGAACGTGGAGAGCATATGTCGCATTGGGATTTGTGCTGGTGCGGAGGCTGCGTTATGGGCGACCGTGATTGCCAAGTGTGGAGGTGGACCGAGTGTATTGATGTCTGTGCCCTCTCTCGGCGACCGTGATCGACGTAAGGACGGATATCGGGATATCGGCAGAAGGCTGTTTGCCCGTCTACAGCCACATCGATTTGCACGCGGCATGTACCGAGTGCTGAATAGGGACATCCACTGGCGGCTTCTTTGGCATAGCATCATGGGAAGGGACCGGAGTGGATCCCCAACCATCTTTCAAGCCTTGATGGCCACCCCCGTGCAGAACAGAGAGCCTATATGCTTTGTCAGTGGTGGATTGGATTCCTCCTCCACTGCCGCGATGAAGGCTTGGCAAGGCAGGCTGAAGGCTCTTGGTTGGCCATGTGTCCAGGGCATGATCGTGCCGGGCGCAGATCACAATTACTCCGACCGAGAGTGTAGAGAGGCCCTGGCGAGACGAATCCTCTCCTTCCTTACGTCGGCCGCGAGGAAGGTAGCCATTGAGGGCTAGTTGCGCCGAGTCTGTGGACTCGATGCAACTAGCTTAGGGTAGTATTCATCCTCGGATAGAGACGCACCGTGGAGTATTGGAGAATATGTACAAGGCTGAAAGAAAGCTCGCTAATGTTGTGATCGCAACCCGTTGTGACTCTTACGAGCAAACGGAGCTATCGGAGGCCATAGTGAGGGTGGTCAAACCCTTGGGAAACATCGCGGCTATCTTGGGCGAGACTAGTCAGGTGTTTTGCAAACCCAATCTCATGGGGCCGTTCTGCCCCAGCAAGTGCATAACAACACATCCTGCCTTCCTGCGTGCAGTGATGGAGTACTTGACAGAGCTGGGGTACAGGTGCTTGGTGGGTGACAGTCCAGCCGCAATCTATTCGGACTCCAAGTCGGATGAGATTCTTCTCAGAACAGGCGTATTAGAGGCAATCCAACGGATCCAAGGTGCAGAATGGGTCTCGGTCGAATCATTAGCTGCTGAACTCATTACGCTGAATGGTGGCCTGGAGATCCCGCTTGCAGCTACCCCGAAAGGAACGCCGACCATCAATCTACCAAAGCTTAAGAGTCATGTGCTTGTGGGGCTGAGCTGTGCTGTCAAGAACTTGCTGGGGATGGTGCCAGGTCGTGCAAAACTCCAACTCCACCGCCATTGTCCGAGTTCGCGAGAAATGGCGGAAGTGTGCAGAGACATATGTCAGCGAGCAGGGCCTTCGCTTACCATTGTTGATGGAGTTGTGGGCTTGGATGGACTGGGCCCGGGAGAGACCGGCAGCCCGAAAGCATCGGGTGTAATACTGGCCAGCGTCAGCCCTTTCGCCCTCGATATCGCGGTAACGCGGCTACTGGGGGGAAGTAGCAGAGAGCTCCCGATGACAAGGGCATGCCATGATGCACTCGGTGCGGAAGAGCCAGAAATCGTTTGGGCTGGGGGACGTCCGGATTCACTCGCCGTGGCATGGGAGTTTCCGAATATGCATTGTGCCGATATGAAGGCAGCTTGTGCGTCGATCGGTGCCGGGTCAGTTGCAGTGAGAATCCGAATCGACCGTAAGAGGTGTCGACAATGTGGTGGTTGTGTAGAGGTGTGCCCTGTGGGAGCGATGACCTGGAGCGGGGACCTATTGGCGTTGGACGAGGACCGGTGCGTTGGGTGCTTTTGCTGCGTCGAGATGTGCCCATGTGGCGCCGTGCTCTTGGAAAGGCCAGCATGAGTGATCCGAAAGTGCATATGGGCGAAAGGGAAATGTGTGAGCGGTTGCTGTGTGTGCTACAAGGGCAACTGCCGGGCCAACGCGATAACCGAGAGCTTCTTCGGCAGCTTGAAGACGGAATGGACGTGTGACAAGAAGTACGGGACGCGAGAAAAAGCCAAGCTGGATGTGTTCAAGTACATCGAAGTGTTCTACGATCGCAAACGACGACATGCGAGCTTGGGATTCTCTGCTAGGCGGAGCATGAAGAACAGTATGAGTCAAGGGTGCCCCAGGCTGCATAGGTCGATGCTTCCAGTGGCCGTCGTTTATTGAGCACGTCAGGATCTTGGGGCGTTTGGAAGGCTACTCAATTGGGGCGGCCATGCGATTTGATGCAGGCGTCAAGAGTGATTAAGAAGAAATCTCGGCCGAGTTGTGGCTTGAACGTAACCATCAGTGCATTTGCAGCGGTTTGGGGCCAACAAGAATCTGATACGGTGTACGTGCTGAAGCATGACCTGGAACGCCCCGGGGGATGCTCGGATGCGTATGCCCAACAATTCTGGATGCGGTGGTGTGGCTGGGGAATCCGCAGCCGGATCGAGCCACTGAAGACGCTCACCGAAAAGATCAAGGAGTATCTCCCAGGCGTCATAGCTCACTGCAGCTGTCAACTCCGTACGGCTTGTCGGAACGGATCAACGACACTGTTAAGGTCATCAGCCGAATGGCCCACGGCTGACACGATGACGAGCACTTCTTCATCAGAAGGCGACAGGACCTCTCCGCAACGTACGCATGAACCACATGTGTTTGGCATTGAGGGCCTTCCTGAGGAGACGGACCATGCTCTATTTAACAGGCCAATTGCCACGGCGACGTTCATGACGCAGAGGATGGAGTATCCCCAGTGATTTACATTACGGGCATCGGAGCAGTAACAACATTAGGGTGGGGGTATACTCGGTTTGCAGAGGGAATAGTCCGAGCTGACACGGATGTAAGATCTTCAGACTACTGGTATCTCTGTCCCCCGGCGCGAAGCGATGGTTCCAAGCCCAACTTGCAGGACTTGTTGTGTTTCGCGGCCAAGGAGGCGATTCACGTGGCAGCGAACAACGCTCCGAGAGATGTACCTCCGACCCGTTGCGGATTAGTGGTTGCCACGTCAGGCCCCCCGTCGCTAGAGGAGGCAGCGTGTGACGTTGTTGAAGCAGTGGCGGAGGAGTTGGGAATCATCGGGCCAGCGTTTGTGTTCACCAATGCTTGTTCTAGTGGGATGAGCGCTTTGGAAGCCGCAACATGGCTGCTAGAATCGGACAGAGCGGATCGCGTGCTCCTGGCCGGGGCCAATGTGCATAGTCTTGTCCAGAGAGTTGGATTCACATCCTTGGGGCTGTTGCGAAACTCTACCTGCATGCCATTTGATCGCAAACGCCAATCAGTTGTTCTTGGTGAGGCCGGCGGCTGTCTAGTCTTGGACAAGATGGGGACTTTCTCGGATAGACTCGTTCGGGTGGGACCAATTCGTCAGGTATTCAGCAGCGAGGGCGAGTTGTGTCCCGATTGGCGGGCGATTGTCAATGTGATTGGTGCTGTCGGGCGAGGACACCGCGCGGAATTGATTGTAGCTCATGGCACCGGAACCATGCACAACGACGCGGCAGAGAAGGAAGCATTCGATCATTTGTTCCGAGACAGCATTTGGGCGACCTCCATCAAAGCCAGCATTGGTCATACGCTGGAAGCGTCTGGGGTTCTGAATATCGCAGCCGCAGTGGCAGCTATTGAGGGGCGAGGTGTTGCAGTTGTTCAGCACACGGAGGCCCAAATTCTTGACGGACCGGTACATTTGGTACGGCCAGGATCCGGACCGATCGCATGCAAGACAGCGATCTGCTGTGCGTATGGAATTGACGGCAACCACGCTGCGGCTTTGTTCTCGGCGGCGCCCGACGCAAACCGATCGGCCACGCGTCGCAGTGTCTTCTTGCGGGATGTTTCGAGATGGTTCTACGAGGGTAGCGCCTTGCCAAAGGTCTGTGAGAAGGTTGGGGATCCGCTCGGGCCTGGTAAGGGCTTGGTAACTGCGGCACTACATGAGGTCTTAGGCCAAGGGCGCGAGAGAGGGCAGTATCAGAACATGGGCCTGTTCCTGGTCACAATGCTGCGTCAGCCAGGGCGCCCGGCGGAACCGTATCCCCTGAACGCTCGCGTACCTCCTTCTGACTTTCTTGGCACGGTCCCGAGCTTCATCCTTGCGATAGCAGCCCGGTCTTTGCACGTATCTGGCAGCATTGCCTCGATCTCCTCCCGCTCGGACGGTTACTTCGATATGATCGGTTTGGCCACCGATGCAGTGGCTACTGGCGAGCGAGACGAGTTTTGCATGGTCTTTCTGGAAAAGACTCCTGAACCGCAGAGCCAAGCCTTACGGGCCCGGGCTGTGTTGTTATCGGCTCACCCCGGTGGCGACGCCGGTTCGCTGAAGGTGGAAACGTGGGGTTCGACTTCCAGGCGTTCTGCGTCTGTTGAGGATATCTTTCAAGAGCATCGACTATTGCAGGGGCTAGAAAGGACGCGATTGCCAGCCAAGGTGCGCGTTGTAGTAAGCCAACCCATGTCGACGGTCCTAGAACAGAACCCGTTGGAGCTACTCTCTGAGTTGGCTCAGGGAGACTGCATGGAAAGCAGGGCAGAGGACGGTCCCACTGTGCTAATAAGTCGTGGCGTTCGAACCGCCACATGGATTCTCTTCGCGGCGGGACAGTCGCCTGATTAGTTCAAATCATGAACATCCTACAGTTATCTTCGTCCTATCCGCCGCAGGTATATGGCGGAGACGCTTCACAAGTGGCGGCCATTCATAGGGGCAGTCTGAGTTCAGGACATCACTGTGTTACATTGACGTACGCGTCGGGAAACACGAGTCGACAGATGTATGGGCCTGGAGTCTGGGCAGTGTCGCACGGGCAAAACGACTTGCGGACATACCACAATGACAAGGAACTGCTAGCTGTAAACATGTGCGCGATACGCGACGGTGTTCGTATTTGCCCTGGGGGGGCAGATGTAATTCACCTTCACACGCCCTTATTCACGCAAGCTGCCATATATCTTTCACGAAAATGGGGAAAGCCCCTAGTCTATACGTGTCATTTCCCGGCGGCATTGTACATGGATAACGCTGCCGCAAGTGGTAAGAGACGCATCGAAGCGGCAGAGGAACGCATCTTTGAAAACGCAGCAGCCATTGTGGGGGTTAGCGACTGGATGACCCAGATCATAGAACGCTCACCTCACACGACTCGAAGTCAATGCATCAGAACGGTTCATAACGGGGTAGATGTGGGTATGTTCTGTCCATCACAGAATTCACATCGTCAGTTTCTCCTGTTTGTCGGCAGGCTTTCCAAACAGAAGGGCATGGACTCTTTACCGCGTATCATGCAGTATATCCAGAAGCAACGCCCCGTTCACTTAATCGTGTGCGGTACCGGAGATCGGGAACACTGGCTCAGAGAAGAACTCAGAGGCTGTCACGCAGATGTCATCGGATTTCAGCATCCCCGCAATGTGGTCAAATGGCTTCAGGGAGCATTTGCCCTATTGATGCCCTCCATCTGGGACCCTTGCCCCGTAGCTGTGCTTGAGGCCGCAGCTTCTGGGACTCCCGTCGTGGGGACAGACATTCCAGGACTACGGGAGCTTGTGCGGAAGGGGGATACAGGTGTGCTGGTGGCCAGAAGAGGAAACTGGCCCAAGATGATGGCCCGACAAGTCCTTCGGCTTTGGGACGATCCTACGCTGAGGAGACGGATGGGGAGACGAGGAAGGGCACTAGCTGAACGTGAATTCTCCATGAGCGCTATGGTTAGCAAAGTGCTGGCGGTATATAGGGATGTAATGCGATTGAGTGTCAAGCCAACCAAATGATGGAAACGTTCCAACAACAAGTGTCTTTGCTGGAGTCATTTCGTTCCCATGCAGACATAACTGCTGTGGTAACTGAAAGGTCGTCCTGCACTTATGCCCAATTGCTTAAGGCTGGAGAGATACTTGCACGATGGCTATGCGAGCAAGGTGTGCGTCCCGGTGAGACCATCGTAGCTTGCGGCCTATCCAGTCACTGGATTCCACTCTTGCTTCTAGCTACTCAAACAGCAGACATCGGATTGGCCCTATCTCCGCACATGAATCCGGGCACGCTTTGTTGTTCTCATTGGCGATTGATGCAGCGTGTCAGCGAAACCTCGCTGACAGAAACATCCATCGATCCGGGGGCATTGCTTCAGGCGTGTCACGGTCCGCACACGATCCACCATGCGCTGGTGCTGGAGGCAAATCCCCATAACGGCACGATTGCGAAGCGTCGGTGCGACGAAGATGGAGTGGTATACTACACTTCTGGTAGTATGGGGCGGCCTAGGGTCGTGTTCAGAACATGGGAACTGATACTCAAGGAGGCTGAAGCGTATGGGCGTGCGCTCGGTCTGGGTGTCGGAGAGAGACTGCTGTGCCTGGTGCCTCTGATTCATTCGTATGGGTTCGGAAGTGGGATGCTGGCGACTCTTAGGGCTGGCGCTACCCTTTGCATGTGCGAGAAGTTCAGGTTCCAAGCCATCCGCGATGCGCTGCTTCGCTGGGTCCCTGACGTGGTCATTGCCGGACCGCAATCCTTGTGGCTTCTTTCACGGATGAGTGTTTCCAGGAAGTCGACCAGAGTTCCCCCACGCTATGTGATCTCCTCTGGTGCACCTCTGAGCACATCAGTGAGACAGTCTATCCAGGCCGGGTGGGGTTGGGACATCCGGCAACAGTACGGGGCCACAGAGACGGGTGCCATTTCTGTGGAGTTATCGAAGGATATTGACCCCTTATCGGTTGGCAGGCCTTTGCACGGAGTGAGGGTTGAGATCATCGGTGGGCAGGAAGTGGTAGTGACGTCGCCCTATGCAGCTTCAGGATACCTGCATGATGCAGGGCGAGGCTCGTTCGCAGGCACTACATTCCAAACTGGGGACAAGGGCTATCTAACCCCAGACGGAAGGTTGCGCCTGCTGGGCCGTATCGATGATGAAATAGGTGTTTCATCTGGGAGAGTATCTGTCGGGCATATTGGAGAGCAGTTGCGGCGAACGCCAGGAATCGTATCCGTGCAGGTTACCCCAGTAGAGCAGCGAGGCATGATTACCTCTCTCGAGATCGTGATCAGATCACAGCGATCTGCAAAGGACGTGCGATGTGCTGTTCAAGAGAGACTTCGTCGAGAGTTCACTAAGTTGCCGTACTCTCTCCATGTCTTCAGTGACTGAGTGTACGGCTGGGCATGCAAAGCCGTATTCGTGTAGTTGTGAAGCCAGCATTGTCCAATGATGTGCTCTACGAATGACGGACGGTGGACGTGCAGATATACTGCTGCCGCAGACAGGAGTGTTCGTTACGGCAGAATCGAAGCGTTATCCCCAAGAGTTCAAGCTCAGGGCAGCTAGACTGGTTGTCGAATAAGGCTACACATATCGTGAAGCTGCAGACCGTCTTTGAGCCACTTTGTGGTCGATTCGCGATTGGGTGAAGAAGTTCTGCGATAGCGGCCAGCTTCTACCTAAGGGCGAGGCTGTTCCCGTGGCCGAAGAGGTCAAGGCCCTTCGCAAGGAGAGGGCCCGGCTCCAGATGGAGAACGGGATACTGAAGAGAGCAGCGGCGTGCTTCGCAAAGGAGTCGCTGTGAAGTACGCCTGGATGAAGGATCATTCAAGCCAGTATTCAATAGCGGCGCAGTGCCGAGTTCTAGAAGTGTCGGCCAGCGGCTACTATGAATAGTGCAGGCGTGGGCCATCGAATCGTTGCCGAAGATGGGAGAGGATCGCCAAGGTGGCCGAGAATTTCTACAATGACAGCGGTCGGATCTATGGCTGCTGCAAGGTTCACGAAGATATAGTTCAAGAAGCGAAGATTGATTGTTGCCGTGAGATGGTTCGGCGAGTGCTGAACGAAAAGGCCTTGTTCTCGTGGACTAAACTTCGCTTCGTGGTCACGACAGACTCCAATCATGATCGTACGGTGACGGAGAATCTGTTGGATCGTGACTTCTCAGCCGCCGGACCGAACGAGAAGTGGACTGCCGACATTACGTACATCCTAACTGGCGAAGGCTGGATGTATCTGGCGATTGTATTGGACGTGTTCTTGCGGCGTGTGGTCGACTGGTCCATGTCGCAACGAAATGATGCGGAGTTGGCGTGTGACGCATTACGGGTGGCCCTTGGGCAGCAGGACGTAGTAGCCGGCCGTGATGCACCACAGTGATCGAAGCTGTCAGTACTTGTCTGATAGGTTCGGGGAATTGCCGCGTTCCCATAGGATTGTCTGCAGTATGAGCCACAAGGGCAACTACTGGGACAGCGTGATAGACGAGAGCTTCTTCGGCAGCCTGAAGACGGAACGGACGTGTAACAAGAAGTACGGGACGCGAGAAGAAGCGAAGCAGGATGTGTTCAAATACATCGAAGTGTTCTACAATCGCAAACGATGGCATGCGAGCCTGGGCTATGTCAGCCCGACCGAGTATGAAGCACAGCATGAGTCAAAGGTGATCCAGGCGGCACAAGCCTACGCTTCCAGCGTCCGCCATTCGTAGAGTACGTCACAACGTGATTGAGCTGCATTGACTGTGGTATTCCAAAGAGGGTCTAACAGCCCGTTGAGATTCTCCGCAAGTTCTGACGTTAGATTGTTGTTG
>CBDUQP010000032.1:0-27468 GCA_965369385.1 uncultured Phycisphaerales bacterium | reverse complement strand
ACCCAGTTTCGCCCGGCGAATTGCGTTTTGTAGAACCGCGACACCGCGAACTTCCCGGCCTTGCCTTTGTACAAGTGGTCTACAAACCTCGCCACGCCGCTATCCAGCGTCCTGGACGACTCCTCAACAAAACGGAAGCCTCTCGGAACGGGGATATCCGCCACCGGAGGATCCGGCCTTGGCGACAACTCAAGCGGAACGTAGGGGGCCGATTGCCCACCGACTCCGCCCGAATTATTACACCCGGACAGAAACGATGCCACAACCAGAAACGCGAATAAAGTCCATTTCATAAACATAGCAATTTCCTTGCCTGTACAGGTTCGTGCAACCATAGCTGCCCAATAATTACAATAATACGCTTATTATCGGCAACGAGACCCCAACAGCAAGAGCGTAAATACCCTTATTCATGAGACCTTATCAAGAACATCTACCGGATGAGCCTACAGAATTGGGGCCAATAGCCCTTGTTAAACGCAGCCATGACGTATAACCTTATGTCGCTATGAGTAACGAAAGTCTTGCAATGGAGATTCTAACGTGATTGTTGTCCTTAACCTGTTTGACATCCAAAAAGGGCGCGAAAACATGTACGCCGAGTATCTTCGCCGAGTTCAGTCGGTTTTGGATCGCCACAGGGCAAAAGTGTTGCTCTACGGACTTACCCGGATGATCCACATGGGCAGATGCTCCCAGGAATTCTGCGGGATCATAGCCTACGAGAACCTCAGAAAGTTCAGAGACTTCTCGCATGATCCGGAGTTCCTCGAACTGAGGCCGCTTAGAGACAGTTCAACATCAAACTATATTATGAACACCATCGAGGACTTCCCCTCCATGGTTGACGCAGCGGAATACCTTGAAGAAAGAGCCGTCAAAACAAATGCCCCAAAATAAGGGACCAGAAAAATGATGAGAAGTGACAGAGTCAAAAAAGGTGATGAACGAGGCCCGCACAGAAGCCTTCTCAAGGCAACCGGAATGACAGACAGGGATATCGCGCGTCCGTTCATCGGAATCGCATGCAGCTATACTGACGTTGTCCCAGGACACGTTCACCTTGATGCAGTAGGCGAATACGTCAAAAAGAAAGTATACGAAGCCGGTGGAACCCCCATCCTTTTTAACACCATCGCTATCTGCGACGGTGTCGCCATGGGCCACTATGGCATGAAGTATTCGCTCGTTTCCAGGGAAATAATCGCCGACAGTGTCGAAGCCATGTGCGAAGCACACCAATTCGACGCACTCGTCTGCATTCCCAACTGCGACAAGATCATTCCAGGAATGTTCATGGGCGCCCTGCGAGTTAACATCCCCACCATTTTCGTCTCCGGCGGACCGATGGAAGCCGGCAGAGTTGCAGGAAAAGACGTTGACCTGATCGACCAGTTCTACGCCGTAGCCCAAAAAGCCATCGGCTGCATGAGCGCAAAGGAAGTCAAGGAATACGAAAACAACACGTGCCCAACCTGCGGATCGTGCAGCGGTATGTTCACCGCAAACAGCATGAACTGCCTCTCCGAAGCCATCGGCATGGCCCTTCCGGGTAACGGTTCCTGCCTGGCGACAACACCGGCCAGGATGAGCCTCTACTCACAAGCCGCAGACCGGATAGTCGCAATGACAAAGCAGTGGTCCAAACAGGGATGCAAAAGCACCTTCCCGTTGCTGCCCAGGAAAATAATGAACCGCAAAGCCTTCGCCAACGCGATGACACTCGACATGGCAATGGGTGGGTCCACAAACACAGTGCTGCACCTGCTGGCAATGGCCAACGAAGCCGGCGTCAAGTTCACTCTCGAAGACATGGACCGCATCTCCAAGCGGACGCCGAATATCTGTCGCGTGGCCCCGTCGGTTACGCCAGAAGGCAGAGTTTACCACATGCAGGATATCCACCGCGCTGGCGGTATCTACACCATCCTCGGACAGATTGCATCCGACAAGCCCGCACTGCTCAATACCGACTGCCTCACCGTTACCGGAAAGACACTCGGCGACAATATCAGCAAGTGTTCACTGAGGGCAAAAGGCGTTACGCCCGCAGCGAAGACGTTCTATCGCGACGGTGCCAAAACCACCGGCCGCAGTGTTGCACAAGTCAAAGCAATGCTCCTCGGCGAAAAGCCCGTCAAGCTGCCCACAAAGAATACTGCCAGAGCCAAAGCAAACGACGTTATCCGCCCGCTCGAAAACGCCTTCACCAAGAAAGGCGGACTGGTTGTGCTGTATGGTAACATCGCCTCCAAGGGCTCAGTGGTTAAGCTGGCCGGCGTAGACCCGAAGATGTACACTCACAGCGGACCCGCCGTTATCTTCGAATCCCAGGAAGAAGCCTGCGACGGTATCCTGGCTGGGAAGGTCAAGGCCGGCGATGTGGTCATCATCAGGAACGAAGGCCCCAAGGGCGGACCGGGAATGCAGGAAATGCTCGCTCCCACCAGCTATATCAAGGGCATGGGGCTCGGCGACAAGTGTGCACTGATTACCGATGGCAGGTTCAGCGGCGGAACCGCCGGGGCATGCATCGGCCACGTCAGCCCCGAAGCTGCCGCCTGTGGAGAAATCGGGCTGCTCAAGAGAGGTGATATCATCGAGATAGATATCCCCGCCGGCAAGATGAACGCGAAAGTATCAAAGGCCGAATTCGCCAAACGCCTTAAGAGCTACAAACCGCGGAAGGCCCCCATCAGCCACGGTGCACTGGGACGCTATGCCGCACACGCCACCAGCGCAGATACCGGCGCCATACTGGACTGGCCCGGTAAGAACGATAACGCATAATCGACAGTACACACCCCTGGCCTTGCATATCGCAGGGCCAGGCGGACTGTCGTGCCTGGCGTCTCGCAGAATCGCGTACAACGCAGGAAATGCGTTACAGAATATCTGTCAGTGATCCATCAGGAGATTAACTATGCTTCCAAAACAACTGGCCGAAGAAATCAAACTGGAAGTCGAACTCCTTCGCGAGCTTCTCGATGGCGCAACTGACATCGTAGCGAAGGTGAAAGCCGACCAGCCCGACCCCACCGACAAACTGGCTGCAGGTTCGCTGTTGCAATCGTTCTACAATGGTATCGAGAAGATATTCCGCTCCATTGCCGAACATGCCGATAATTGGAAACCTAAGGGCCAGTGGCGTCATGAACTTATCGACCTGATGTCTCGCCCCACTTCAGATCGCGACGCCCTGCTGGACGATGAACTTCGCAAACATGTCGACAGGCTCAAGGATTTTCGCGAAGCCTATCGATATTCGCACTTCTTCCGCCTGGAATGGAACACCGTAGCCGCGATGCTCATGAACCTCGATAACGTGATGCAGGTGCTCTGCAGGCGTATCGACGTCATGCTCCGTGATGGCGGTCTGGGACCGTTGTCCGATCAAGCCTACGAGGAACTGCCCAACATGTTCTGGGCCGAACCGAAGAAATCGAAGAAGCCCAACGGCTCGCGACCCTTGGCGATTGCGTCATTGCTGTCACTGGCATTCGGGTTGTGGATCGGGCTCACCGGAACGCTAATCTATTACAGGATATCCCCGCCACAGGCGGACGTGCAATACGCTCCGAGTCACGAACTTCTCGCAAGCGTCTCGCAACTGCAAAAATCTCCCGGATACAAAACGCTCTGCAAATACGAAGTGGACACCCTCGAACAGTTGTTCGGAAATGCCAAGCTGATCAGCCAGTGGCAGTTCTTCACAACACGAGGCCAGTTGGATGGAATGACCGTATCCGAATTCACTGGCGAAATCATGGCCCGCAGCGATCACAATCTGCCCGTTAACTTCAAGTACATCAAAGGAAAGCTCGTCTGCATCGAAACGAACGGCGAGGTCTACCGCATACACCGAAGCAAGCTTGTCCGGTACGAATACCACGACAATACGGGATATATGCCCTTGAATGTGTATGACTTCGACCACCTCGGCCACCTGGTCCGCAAATCGACCAACAAACACATTGCCAACCTTGACTATTGGGACGCCGACAGAAGAAGCGACAAACCGCTCTGGAAGCAGGAACTCATCGTCAACAAAATACCGGTCACAAGTGCCTCCGGCGACTTTGACGGCAGAGTTCGCAATATCGAAGTCTTGAACGGCAAGAAGATCACCACCTACAAACTGAACCGCAACGGTGAAGTGACCAAGGTCGAAGAGAAGAAGGTCGAGGCCGCAGACTGAAACAATCGCAGACGACGCGGCCGCAGTCTGGCCAGCTTGCTGAATTCTTGAAGCTCCGGGCCGCGACCAGCTCCCGAAACGGCACCATCAAAAGAAAACGGGATACCCTGCCTGCTGGAGGCCGGATATCCCGAATTTCATTGTACTAACGAATACTCTTATGTTCGTGCAGTACTAACGTTTGCGACGCCTCGTGACCACTGCAACCCCGCCAAACGCAAGCAGGCACATCGTTGCCGGTTCGGGAACCACTGTTGCGGTGAGATCGTCGAAGTCGAATTCGAACGTTCCGCTGGTATCCGCACCGCCGGCAAACACGCCGAATTTTGCGGTGTCCAGACTTGAAAACTGCCCCACTACTTCACCAAAAAATGAAAGCTCCACTACCGGCACGTTGGTCATCCCGGCTCCGTTAACGAGGAGATTGAACGTTCCGTCAGCGTTGCCTTCAATGGATATCGTGCAACCGGGTGTATAGTCCGCCAGGCCTGTGAGCGTCGAATATAACAGATTGCCATCAATCTGATACGCCATGTTCCAACCAGACCAGCCATTCCATTTGAGGACAAGCCAATCCGACGCGGGGTCTGCCGTTTCGGATACAATCAGGCCATACATCCAATAAGGATCACCGGTAGACATCGCAGCACCAACCAGCTTCGTGCTTACCGACCACGTGCCTGCCGTCAAGACCTCATCAGTCCTGATGGCCGACGCTATCGGCTGACCAATTGTGCTCGACGCCATGTGCAACACACCCGTGTCAGGTGCAACGTTGATCGAGCCCGCAGTGGGAACAATAGATGTACCGCCATAAGGCTGAGCCACGGTGTAACCCAGCGCCGCTGCATCGCCTGAAGCAACATCGAAGTTATCAACAAACACGACCGCCTGCACCTGGGCAACGCAAGCGAACAGGACCACCGCACACACCAACATTCCAAACTTTCTTGCGACCATAATAGCCTTCCTTCCGTTAGGACCATACTCCTGAGTTGAGGTTAACAACTATCCATGACTTGACTGAACCGCGGCCGGTAAGTCCTCCAAATCGGCCGCCAGTCTCACTGGATTCTTTTCGCTGATCAAAGCTCCTGACGCCCTTTCTGACTTCGCCATCGACGCCTGAGTGCTACTCTGATCTGCACGTGTGACAATTGTATACATGACATCTTGAGTACATCCTAATCGTGTTTTGGATAAGCGTCAAGCGGTTTTGTATCCTGCGTATACAGTTTGGTTCACCACTGGGAAACTTGATGTCAAGCGACTACTGGCACAGGACTTGAAGCCCCACCTTAATTGCGATTATCCAACCTTTTTTTGCAGCCATCATCCCAGAGTTCCACCGTGAACAACGGATTGTTGACAAGGCATGAATGATCCGCCCACAACGCGGAGCCCGTGCGAATGGGAATTGGCTTTGACGAGAGATTTGGTCCGCAAGACGGCCGGGGGCGCTCGGGCGTCCCCCTGGATATAAGAGAACTCGGGATACCCTGCCTGCTGGAGGCTGAGTATCCCGAGCTTCATTGTACTACCTTGAATCCTGTTCAGCCGGTGCTATCGTCTCCGACGTCTTGCCGTCACTGCCAGACCACCGAACGCCCTCCCGCCTGTGTAAACCCCCCGCCACCTCCCCCAGCCTGTGTGCATCGGCGCAGGTGTTGCCTGTGCCTTCATGTGCAGAATGCCAGGGCTGAGTATATCTTGATGTCGATCAACATGCCCTCGGCCCGGCGGGAAGCCAGCCAACCGGTCACTTCACTAATCGGTACCTCATGCACGACAATATCTTCGCTCTCGTCTCCCCCGCCTTCGTGAACCTTCTGCAGCCCCGTGGCCAGGAAAAACGTCATACGCTCTGCCGACAGCCCCGCAGATGCAACACCCTCAAACAAGCGCACCATCCGCCCCGCCCGGTAACCGGTCTCTTCAAGCAATTCACGCTCGGCAGCAACGGACATTGCCTCGTCTTCCTGACCGGCCACATCGCCCACCAATCCAGCAGGCAGCTCAATCACGTTGCACTTCACTGGCGGGCGATACTGCTCTACCAGCACCAGTTTGCCATCATCGGTAATCGGCACGATACCGATTATCCCCGTTGTATTGACCCGCTCGACATACTCCCAGCCGCCGTCGGTCACCACCTGTATGAACTTCCCTGTCCACTGTATCTCTCTTGCATCCTGTGACTTGTCCATCTGTGTTTTCTCCATTCACGCACTTCGGCCGCAATAATAAGCGATCCGAGGCCGCCTGGGAATAACATCTCGCCTATTGATTGCCTGGGGAAACCATTTCGACGGGCGACGCTTGTTCCGGCGTATTCATGACTTCACGAAGACCCGGCTACCGCAACCGCCGCATTGACAATTAATAGCCATAGTGTATACACTGTATACTCCATGGCCAAAGCAATAAGCATAAAAGAACAGGCGTACGATTGTCTTTGCATGAAACTCCTCACCGGCGATCTGCGTGCCGGTGATCGGGTTTCGGATCTCATGCTATCACGCGAGATCGGCATCAGCCGCACGCCCCTGCGCGAAGCAATCAACCAGCTTGAGAGCAAGGGGTTCTTCGAGCACATTCCCCGATTCGGAACGTTCGTCTGCAAACTGGATCGTAGCGAAATGAATGAGCTGTTCGACATTCGCCAAGTGATGGAAGCATTCGCAGCCGGCCTGGCCGCCGAGCATATCAGCGAATCTGCACTGGCCAGGCTCGATGAGATATGCCGAGCGAATCGCGAACTCTGCATCGAAGCGCGTGACGCCGATGGACAGATCACGCCGGACCTCCATCGTCGAGCCGTGCAACTGGACGTGGAATTCCACATGCTGATCGTCGAATCTTCCGGCAACCGCTACGTCGCCAAGGCCATCATGGATAACAACATGTTCGTAACCATTATCTCACACGGACGGGAGTCTCATCCCCCCACTGCCCGTGTCCTGGCGATAACCTATCGCGAACACATGGCCATGCTCAAGGCGCTGCGCGGCCGCGATGTCGAAGCCGCAAAACTCGCGGCCGCCAAGCACATCGCAGACGCCAAGCACATCGCAGACGCCAGAGACCTGCTCGAAGACTACAAAGATCAGGACGACACCCAAGACACCATCGGGCATTCCGCAGAACTGCAGATGGTGCTGAACAGGATGTCCAAAAGAAGCAATTCAGTGTCCAGATAGCCCGACGCCGGGCGGCTGGGATATCAGAACTCGACGCTCACCCTCGCCAAACCATCTTCATATCCGGGCTTCTCGGCTTTGTAGCGATTCAAAGTAACGACGGCATCTTTGCCGCGCCCATTGGGAAGAATCACACGAACGCTGTATTTGCCCGTCAGCCTCGGGACTATCCACGCCGTGCCTTTTGCGTCAGCGATGGCACCCAGCGTCTTGATCGGTTGGCCGTCGGCTGGAGTGATCGTAACGAACGCGCCACTGACCGGTTTGCCGGCCGAGGTGACAGTCACCATGGCTTCCTGACATCGCATCGGGCTCATCTGCTTCAGCTTGGGGAAAGACTCAGCCATCGCCTTGTGTGCGAGGTTCGGCGTACATACCGGCCGCGTGGTATCGAACCAGTTGAACGTCAGACTACCGCCAGAGGCATATCCCTTCTCCACTTTGTGGTCCGGGCCCGACAGGCTCGGCCAGGTAACATCCATGGCGTATCCAAAGTTGCTCATCCAGCGATCACTGCCTTTGGTCCACTTGGACAAATCCTTGAACTTATCTCCCCATGGGCCTGTCTTTCGCCATGAGCTGGTGGTCGTGTATGCCTGCGAGGTGGGCGTGAATACGAAAAGCCCGGCCGCCCCGTTCTTCAGGTAATCTCTTATCTCCGCACGCCAGAAATCCGCCAACCCCTTTTCTGCCTTCGCAGCCACGTCCCGATCACGGTTGTTCACCAACTTGGTCGCGCCGGAGTTATGCTCACCGTTCACGATCGGCCGGCCCTTTGCCTTGTTCTTCAGTCCGGTGACGCTCCTGCCGCCATGATAGTGCACATTGATGAAGTCTATGCCCGGTTGATCCATCATCATGTGATTGCCATGCTGGGTGAGCAATCGTCGCGGGTCGCTCTTGGCACATACCTTCTGCAAATCGAGCAACAGTTCCATCTGCTCGGGTACGTAGCAACTGGCGAAGAACTCATTCTGCACCGACGTGAGCGCCAGAGAAGGATAGTTGCGATGCTTAGCGGTCCAGTCGCGATAGTACTGTCGCAGGTTCGGCTGCCATACCGGGTCCTGGAAATCGCGAACGCCTAGTGCATCCAGCGGCGCGTATCCGAACCAGCATGTCTCCTGCTCCAGCAGCATTCCCATCTCGGCCGCTTCTGCGTAGAACTGCTCGGTCATGTCGCCGTGGCGGTGTATGCGCTCGATGGCGATATTGGCTTTGCGGTCCATTCGCATGTTGTGCCACGCGTAGAAACGCGAAGACAGCGGGGCCTTGCTCTCCTGGATATACCACCATCCGCCGCCGGCCAGGAAAAGTTTCTTGCCATTCAGCTTGAACCTGCTACCGGCAATCCACAACTGGCTGAAACCAAATGTGTCAAAACGCTCATCGATCATCTTGTCGCCATCGAACAGCCGCGTGCGCAGCCGATACAGATACGGCTCGCCATACTTGCCACCGATTCCCCACAGCTTCACACCCTTCATGCCGTGAACGATTCGCTGCACGCTCACCTTGCCGGCCGGCACCTTTGCCGACCTCACCAGCACGCGGAACGGCTTGTTGCCGTCCATGACGGTGTGACGGATCTTGATCTTCACGTCCTGAGTGCCTTCGTTAGCGATATACGTGCGGACATCCAGCTTCACGCCGCCTTTGACGGGCGTCGAAATCGCAACATCGGCAATCCGCAGCTTATCGGGCAGGTAGTCCAGATACACATCCTGCCAGATGCCGCCATAATTGGTGCCCCACAGATCATTCACATTCATGTAATTCGCGCTGTAATCCGCGCGGGAATTGCGGGTCGGATCGGTCATTGTCAGGAGGGTATCATGCACCATGACTGTCATCTCGTTCACCTGCCCCGGCCGAACCGCTTTGGCGAGATTCACGTTGAATCGCTCGAATCCGCCGAGATGGCCACCACAGTATACGCCATTAAGAAAAACTTCAGCGTAGTGGAAGACTGCTTCGAACCGGACGCTTGTGCGCGTGGGGTCCCAGTTGGCAGGAACGTAGAACTTCTTGCGGAACCATCCGACGTGGTTGTTAATGTCCCATTTCTTACCGGGGCTGAAGAACGAGCCGTATCTGATTCTCCAAGGCCCGTGCGGTACGCGGAGAGTGCCTTCCCACTTGGCTGGCGGATTGGCGGGATCGTTGCCGGCCACGAAGTCCCACGCGCCGTTGAGGCACACGCTGGCACGTTCTTCTCGCAGCACGCGTACCTGCTTCGTAGGCGCGGGCAGCTTCGCCACCGGCG
Source organism: uncultured Phycisphaerales bacterium (assembly GCA_965369385.1). Classification (GTDB taxonomy): domain Bacteria; phylum Planctomycetota; class Phycisphaerae; order SM23-33; family SM23-33; genus CBDUQP01. The sequence goes on along the minus strand of CBDUQP010000032.1, from coordinate 17,804 downwards.
CGGGTTTGGCGTCTTTCACGTGCTTTCGATATCGATTGGACAGGTCAACAATGCGCATCCCCCTGCCGAGCTTTCTGCTGACAGATGTCTTCTTGTCAGACTTGCGGAGATTATCCGCATATGTGCTTATCCACTTGCGCAACTGCGCAGCCCACCGGGCGTGGAAATCACCCGTATCGGGAACTGCAGGCAGTCCGTCGGCCAGTGCAACCACATTGCCACGCCATGCCATGCTGGATTTGCCCGCCCACGTGAGAGGGTTCTCCGCCTCCTTACGCAATGCTGACGCCTTCTTGTCCAGCCGGATAATGGCCGCCGCCCTGCCCTTCTGCATGGCGGCATCCATGGCCGTCTGCGTGGCGTCCACGCGTTTCTTGAAGTCGGCGAATCCCTTGTCGAACTCCACCACCACTGGGGCAAAGTCCGGGCCACCCGCTTTGGTTACTCGCTTCTGGAAGGCAACGAGTTTGTCACGGTTCTTCTGGATATTCTCGGAAGTTCGCGAAAGTGCTCTGGGAATAAGCCATCCGCACCGAGCTGCCTGTCTAGGCGTGAGGATCATGATCCGTATGACATACGCATATCCCTTTTCGCATGAAATTCTCACACGATCCTGCGGTTTCAGGGATACAAATCCCTCGCTGACGACCCATCCACTGTAGTCGCTCCAACCGACGGCTTTGATGCGCAGCGTCACCTCGGGCTTGCCGCGAACCATGGGCACTTTGGTTATCTTGCCGGCACGCTTCCGCTCAACGATGTAGCGGACATACGGATTACAGTACCCCCATCCCGGGGGTTGACTGCTGGTGCGACACTCCACCGCGATTATGTAGTTCCCTCTGGGAATCGTTGGCAGGAGGTACTCCATTCCGTCGCCGGGGTCAGGGATGGATAAGGCAATCATGCCCTTGTTCCACGATATCGGACCGAAACACGTCGGGCCCATCGCGCCTACATTTGCGAAGACACGTTTCTCCGGAGAATTATGATTCAAAACGAGCGTTTTCGGCGGAAACTTGCCGACTGCCATTTGCTGGGCATGAACCTGGCAACACCAACCGCAAGCGATAATCGCCGCCAACAATGCAAGTAGTCTGTATCGTGTATGCACAATTCTCTCCAACTCGGTTTGTCTGTTACTTCGCATCCATTACCAGGGAGCGCACAGCGATCAGAAATCCACGCTCACCCTCGCCAGCCCTGCTTCGTATCCGGCCTTGTCGGCCTTGTAGCGATTCAGGGTAACCGCAGCATCTTTGGCCCTTCCGTCAGGCAGAACCACTCGCACCGTGTACTTGCCTGTCAGCCGCGGGACTATCCATGCTGTGCCCTTGGCGTCGGCGATTGCACCCAGCGTCTTGATCGGCTGAGCCTCGGCGGGAGTAATCGTGACGAACGCACCGGCGACAGGTTTGCCGGCGGCTGTCACAGTCACCATTGCTTCCTGACATCGCATGGGGGTGATGGGCTTGAGCTTGGGGAACGCCTCGCCGAGTGCCTCGTGAACCAGATTCGGCGTGCAGACGGGGCGAGTCGGGTCAAACCAGTTAAACGTCATGCGTCCAGTGGAGGCATAGCCTTTCTCCGCCTTGGCGTCCGGGCCCGACAGGCTCGGCCAGGTTATGTCCATCGCATATCCGAAATTGCTGCTCCAGCGATCACTACCGAGGGTCCACTTGGACAGATCCTTGAACTTATCGCCCCACGGGCCGGTCTTTCGCCAGTCGCTTGTGGTCATATAGGCCTGGAATGTTGGAATGAAGACAAACAACCCGGCGGCATCGTTATCCAGATATGCCTTGATCTCAGCCCGCCAGAAATCGGCCAGCTTCTTCTCATACCTCGCAGCCACCTTGCGATCACGATTGTTTGCGTATCTTGTAAAACCGGAGTTGTGCTCTCCGTTCACTACCGGGCGTCCCTTGGCAATACGTTGGTACTTGCCCAGTGCCTTGCCGCCCGCATAGTGAGCATTCACGAATTCCACGCCGGGATAGTCTCCCATCATGTGATTACCGTGATGGACAGTCACCCGCAACGGGTCGTTCTGCTTGCATTCCTTCATCAGATCCCGTAGCAGGTCCATCTGCTCGGGAACGTAGTTGTACGAGTAGAACTCGTTTTCCAGCGAAGTCAGGCCGATCGACGGATAATTGCGATGCTTGGCGGACCAGTCGCGATAATACTGTTTCATGTTCGGCTGCCATACCGGGTCCTGGTAGTCACGCACGCCAAGTGCATCCAGCGGTGCTATGCCGAACCAGCACGTCTCCTGCTCATACAGCATTCCAGCCTCGGCCGCTTCTGCGTAATACTGCTCGGTCATGTCGCCGTGACGGTGAATCCGCTCCAGGGCAATACCGGCCTTGCGGTCCATACGCATGTTATGCCACGCGTAGAATCGCGTCGCCATCGGGAACTTGCCTTCCTGCAGGTACCACCATCCGCCGGCAGCGAGGAACAGTTCCTTTCCGTTGAGTTTGAACTTGTTGCCGTCAATCCACATCTGGCTGAAGCCGAACATGTCAAAACGTTCGTCAACCACCTTATCTCCGTCCAACAATTCCGTGTGCAGGCGGTACAGGTGCGGATCGCCGTACTTCCCGCCTATGCCCCAGAGCTTCACTCCCTTGACCGGATGAACGCTGCGGCAGACGCTCGTTTTGCCACCCGCAGCCGTCGCGCCAACCGTCGCTCTCTTCAGCGGCTTGTTGCCGTCAATAATCGTGTAGCGAATTTTGAGGCTGGCGGCCTTGGCTCCGGCGTTTGCAATAGACGTGCGAACATCAAGCTTCACACCTCCCTTAACCGGCGTTGAGATGCCCACATCGGCAATCCGCAGCGTGTTGGGAAGATAGTCAAGATACACATCCTGCCATATCGCACCGTAGTTCTGGCCCCACATATCATTGACGTTCATGTAGTTGGAGCTGTAATTCTGGCGGGAATTGCGGGTCGGATCGGTCATGGTCAGCGTGGTATCGTGGACCATGACCGTCATCTCGTTCATCTGCCCGGGGCGGACTGCCTTTGCGAGATTCACGCTGAAACGCTCGAACCCACCAAGATGGCCGCCGCAGTATACACCATTAACGTAGACCTCGGCGTATTGGAAGACGGCTTCGAAGCGGACGCTCGTACGCCTGGCGTCCCAGTCTGCGGGAACGTAAAAGCTCTTGCGGAACCAGCCTACGTGCTTGCTCTTGTCCCAACCCTGCCCCGGGTTGAAGAACGCGCCATGCGTGATCTTCCACGGCCCGTGCGGAACGCGAAGTGTGCCTACCCACTTGGCGGGCGGATTGGCGGGATCATTACCCGGCATGAACTCCCACAGACCGTTCAGGCATACGCTGGCACGTTTCTCGCGGAGCTTGGCTGGCTGCTTGGTGATCGTGGGCAGCTTCACAGCGGCAGCCGGTTTGGCGGCCTTGACGTGCTTACGATAGCGGTTTGACAGGTCGATAATCCGCATCGCCCGGCCGAACTTCCTGTCGATGGATGTCTTGGCATCGTCCTTGCGAAGATCGTCAGCATAGGTGGTAATCCACTTCCGCAATTGCGCGGCCCACCTGGCGTGGAAGTCGCCGGTTGCGGGCACGGGCGGCAGGCTATCTGCCACCTTGACGGCATTGCTATACCATGCGACGGCAGGCGTTTGGGCCCATGCCAGCGGATTGGTGGCTTCTTTTCGCAGGGTTTCCGCCAACTTCTCCAGTGCAGCAATGGAGTCCAAATCGCCCGATTCCATCGCCATGTCCATTACCGTCTGTACAGCGTCCGCACGTTTCTTGAAATCGGCGAGCCCCGCGTCGAATGCGTCCATCACGGGTTTGAAGTCGGCTCCGCCCGCCTTGGCGACCCGCTGCTGGAATGCAGCCAGCTTGGCGCGATTCTTCTGCACATTGGTCGCGGTCTTGGCAAGTGCGCCTGGGACGACCCATCCGCACTGGGCTGCCTGTTTGGGCGTCAGAAATACCACGCGCGATATATATGTGTAGCCCACGTCGGCCGACACACGCACGCGGTCATGCGGTTTCAGTGATACGAAATCGCGGCTGACAATCCACCCGCTCCAGTCATACCAGCCTTCGCCCTTGAAACGCAGCTTCTTCTTGGCCTTGCCACGAATCATCGGAATCTTGCTGACCTTGCCGCTGCGTTTGTTCTCGATGATGTAGCGAACGTAGGGGACGCAGTTTTCCCATCCAGCCAACTGGTGGCCGCTGCGGACCTCCATCGCAATGATGTAATTGCCTTCGGTGATCGTCGGCAGGAAGAACTCGAAACCGTCGCCGGGATCCGGCAGGGATACCGCCATCACATTAGGATTCCACTCGACCGCGCCCACCGCCACAGGGCCCGTCTGGCCTACCTCGGCGAACACACGCTTCTCGGGAGCCGAGCCGTCTATCATCAGCGTATTGGGAGGAAACTTGTCTACCGCCATCTGGGCCGCGCCGGCCGGCAGAACCAGAAAGATACCAAGCACTGTAATCGCGGCAAAAGCCAGTAAGTTTCGCGAACTTGTCATTGTTTCATGCTCCCTGTGCGGTGTGGTGTAGCATCACTCGTGCGATGCCGGTGTCTGTTTATCCAAAGATGCATCGAGGCCTGCAATGCTCTCAAAGCGCGGCGACATTACTGAAAAGAAGAACTCGTATCCGCCGAAATCCTGATCGACCTTCAGCAGAATGGTATTGACGCCCTTGTTGAGGCGAGCGTCTATCAGCTCCTGATCCGGAACCCCGCCGCGGAACGCTCGCTCGCGTCTCAGCAGCTTCCCGTTCAGATACAATTTATAGCCGTCATCGCTGCCCACGCCGAATACAACATCGCGGGCGCGATCGCTGCTCAAGTAACACATCGCATATACCAGCACATCGTCGCGGTTCTTGCGAGCTTTGACCGGTGGGAACTCCATGAGGTTCACGCGAGGGGTCTTGCTGCGGAATACCTGCCACGCATATGACTTGCCCTTCCACGTGACGGGTTTGGCTGGGGCTATCTTCGTGGATGTCTCGCCGCCAACTTCCGCGAGGTAGTCAACGTCAAACCCCTTCTTCACCGGGCGAACACCGGGATTGGGGAACAGACCACAAATCCGCCAGCTCTGCACGGTCTTCCTATATGGAGAATCCAAATCCACCGAAGCAGTGCGTTTGGGATCACTCGTGGTTGCATGATAGGTGATACCTTGAGCGCGGCTGTCGTTGGGATTCGTCAGCCACAATACAGTCGCCCCCCCTGAGAGAGCCACAAACACGTTGTCCCCCTTGTTCAACTGCACGCTCCCGCTGACGACTCGCTTACCGTTCAGCCACGCTATTCGCGTCCCCTTGCAGACCACCTTCAGTTTGCGAGCACTTCGCGATCTTATGATGGTCGATACGAACGAGTCAGGCTTCGAGTAAACATGACACGGATTCCCCCACGTGTTCTTGATTGGCGTCCACTTGATCCTATCACCGCCGGCCGACACGAACGTGCGTGTGGGATCGGACGGGACTTTGGCGACCAGGTCCGCATTATTGGACACCACCCCACCCTTGCCCGCAAGCACGCTCCCGCTCCATCCGATGTAGCTGTTCGGCGAATCATCCGTCTTGATAGACTTGTATCGCGTCAGGAAGAGCCTGCCTCGTTTGCCGTCACGAACGAAATCAACCTGAGCCACAAACAGGCACTTGCCCACGATGTATTTGAGCACGCGTCGTGGCCAGGTCAGCGATACACTGTCTGTCAGCTCACCTGCGTCAAACCGCGACACATTCCTGCGAATCACGCCGGGGGCCGCCGCCATCGGCAGGCGATAGGTAATCATGATATCGCTCAGCGGTTTGCCCTTGTTTACCAGCGTGCACGTGAGCGTCTTGTCGTCGGCAGAGAGTTCCAATCCGCCCGACAGACCGGCGAATTTCTTGCTGGCAGCAGGCGTGGGCTTGTCATCGATCCAATCTATCTTCGCGGGGGACACTTCCGCCTTGCTATACGCCACGGAAAACATCAATCCGCTGGAATCTGCCGAGTCCACGGCAGCGGGCTTGCCATCGACAGTCACTACTGCATGGTTGCCGGCCTTGCCTGCGATTCGCAGCGTCAGCGGGACGTCCGCACCCGCATCCAGAATTGACGGGCGAACCAGATCAAACGAGACACCTTCTGCGGTCTTCTTAACATTCTCGATCCGGGAGTGTTTCCACTGGAAACGATATGACGCATATTCCGGCTGCGTGCAGTACCAGTAGTCCGACCGACCGGCGTAGCGTTTGAGTTGCTTCTCTAAGAACGCCCACTTGTTGTCCCGTGAGTAGGCCCAGGCGTGTGTGCAGAAAGACAGATGCGGGATTCTATCCAGCAGCGATGTCCGCTTCAGCAGGTTACCGAACCATGGCTCAAGCGGGTGCCCATCGCCGGGAAGCTGCGTTGCGGTGCTGAGACGCTTCATGGAGGCCGGAAGCGGCCTACTCCACGCGGCGTGCAAATAGCCCGAACGTCTGAGAAGCTGGTAAATCTCCCACTGAATCCCTGGGCGGGAGTCATTGGCGAAGGAATTGTAAGGGAACGCAAACGCCGTGACGGGCACGTCTGTTCGCGACTCTATCATGATGCGAGACAGGATAATCTCGCGGAATATCTTGTTGTGATCGCTTGCAGCCAAGCCGGGATGGGTTAGGGAATGCGACTGGATCGCGTGTCCGTCGGCCAGCAGTTTGCGCTCCACGTCCCTGCTCAGCCCATTGGAGTATACATAGAACGTGGACTTGTAACCGTGCTTCTTCTGCAGGTTGCCCATCGTCACAGCGGCAGGGATATTGTTGTCATCCCAACGGCTGGTCAGTGCGAGGTGCTTATCCTTATAGAGCTTCACCACTGCGACCTTGCCTACTGATTTGATGCCGCTAACGACAACCTTCTGCGTGACAAAACGAATGGGGAAATCGGGATCGGCCGGCTGATCTCCCATCGCCGCAGAAGCAGACAACACACAAAGGGCAACAAACAGGCAGGCGGCCGTGCGGGCATATTGGGTCTGTGATGAAGCTGGCATGTAACTATCTCCATTGCAAGTAGTTGACTAGGGAAGAAAAGCGTCTGTCACTACCTCTTTCGGCGGAGCGGGGAGGGCGGGTTCAATGAATCTGCTAAACCGGTTTGCCATAGACACAGGATACGCCCCCGATTGTCGACAGTCAAGCCTATTTGCACAGAATCCGTGAAACCCAATTCCCGCAAACGTTTAAGGGCCCACTGCCGGAAACTATCTGGATCCCTTCCCACTCCTGGCGGCCGCAGCCTGGGCATACAAACGCATCGATGCATCAGCGAATCTTTCAAACAGATCGCCAGCACAATCGACCGAGATAAACTTGCCGACTGGAAACTCATCGGCGAACATCTCGACTGGTTCGTTCGCCACCACGACGATGGTTCACGCCTCATATTCATCACTAACAAGACTCATGATCGCAAGATATCGGCATTGCTGACCCTCACAAAACCGCATGACATAGTCGACCTGCGAACGGGTTTGCGAATTGAGTCGCGAAAGACATTCGAAATCCCCACACTCTGGCCGGGCCAGTGCGTAATACTGAAACTGATTGCGAAGTGATTACCAAAGAGTTCGAGGGCAGGGATTGGACCCAACAGTAGTCCATAACAACACACTTGGCCGTAAGCCGGCGCGCAGTCATATATTAATATACTGAACTCTGATGGCTAAAACGCTGCATGGGATTTGGTCCAGAATTTTGCAGGCGGCCTGAAACACGCAACAAACTTCCAAAAACGTTGCGTTTATTGCGTCTTTTGAACAACGCTCACGATTTCAAGTTTCGTTGCAACGACTGTCGAAATGGATACTTACGTTTACGAATCTTGTGATAATGCGAAGAACCCGTCTGTGCAACACCTCTATTTCATATTTTTCCAATTTTCTCAACAAGGGCCGACGCTTTTGTCGAATCATCAACTCCTCCCGCCACCTGTCCGAATCGCCGCAGATGGGTGAAGAGTTACTGCTATTTGAGGGGTCCCATATTATTGGGCTATCTTTCTTCTGATACGTCGGCCAACCAACACCAATCCGCCGAATGCCACCAGACTGGCCGTCGCGGGCTCAGGCACTGGAGCTACCTCCAAACCATGGATGAAGAAATGCTCCGCCGTCTCTTTGGGTTCAAGGGGGTTATCATCGACAGCCATGATGGTAACAACATCCACGACGTCTCCGTCTTCAAGTTCACCAATTCCGCTCAGATTCAACCACCAGCTCTCGTCCTCCGGACCGGCGGTAAAAAGCCCCTCAGCGATTTGATCTTTACTGGGCTCTACCGTACCAACCGAAAGCAACTCACCGGACGCCAGCGTAATCGTCAGGTCAATTTTGGTCATGTCTTTCGAGCCGAGTTTGTACTTATAGTCTGTCAACAGGAAACGAAGACTCTGTGCCGCGACGGGCGTATTGAAATCAAAATAGACAGCTTCGTCAACGTGCGGCGCACCGTCCAGAATACCATCTTTCTTAACCTTGGCAACTCGTTCTGCATAGCTAGTGGAGTCGGTTCCCCCGGAAACATGCTTGGACCCGTCGAGTGCGTTAATGCGGTGCAACTTCATCTCGTCATCGATACTGAACTTGAACGCCCTGACGCCAAGCCCTTCCTTGCGGAGCGACTTGTCGTCATCATTGATAGAAAGGACTGCTGCATGGAAGTCTACGGGCGCATCAGTAACGTCCAAATACGTCTTGGCAGTGACGGTAACAAGCAGTCGGTTATCCAGCGTACCCAAACCAGCTGTCCCATCTTGCTGAACAGAAAGGACACTGCCCACGCCGAGATCCGTGCTGGTTATGAATCCGGCCCGGTCAGCAGCGACTGCGGAACCAGAAATATTGAGTTCATCAGACCCCAGACCAAGCGAATCGGTGGTGAATTCAACCGAAAGCGTATCGACACTCGATCCTTCGAGTGTTGTCGCCAAACCGCACGCAAAACAGAGAATCGCCACAAAGCTATTCAGGTCAAGTTGTTTCGCCATAGTATTTCATATGCCTCAAGTAGCACCCCCGATACCCTACGGGCCATTACCGAAACCAACGAGCGTTTTCTGAACACTACGATTCAGCGTGAGCACAAGCCAAGTGACAAGATGAAAATACCCCCGACAATCTCCGCGCCCTGTTAGACCAACCCTGATTTGTCAACATAACTCCCGCCAATACGATATTTCAGCAACCACAAACGCAAGCGACCTTCAGCAGGATTTCCCCAACCTTTACAAACTGCATGCCCCCACCTCCTGCCCCGCGCAAGTAGATAATTCATATCCGCAGCATGCCCCCCACTCGCGCGGACACACCTTGGATATTGTACTCAAAGCAAGTGACAGATCAGGATGCGGGTGAATTGTCGAGTTTTCATGACGCAGACGCGCAGGTGAAAGGCCCGTATGTAGCAGGAACAGCTTTTTCAACGGGCTGCTAGATTTGCACCGGCAAAAATACCCAGCGAACCGTCAGTCCATATGAAACAGTTCTTCCATTTGCTCCCACCAGTCGCCTTCTGCTCGCGTCTCCAACGGGATCTGGCAGGGAATCGTAAGCTCCCACCATTTCTGAGTGCATTCACTGGCACCTATGCGAGCGGTGTCAGCCGCGTAATCGTCGCCAACGTATTCGTAATACCCGAAAAGGAATTCCCCGGCATGAAAAATTGTGTAATTCCGGAAATTGCACTCGTGGAGCGTCTGGAGTATTTCCGGCCACACGTTACTGTGCAGCCTTTTGTACTCCTCGAATTTCTCCGGCCTGATCTTTATAAGTTCGCCATAACGCTTCATGAAAGAGTCTCCGCCGATGTCCAGAAAAATGCGGCTCATCGCCGGCCCCGGGCAGACACCATCCGACATGATGACCAATACCCCAAGGGCGCAGCTATTTACTCTATCGACATAGCTGACGCCCGCCTGTAAGAAATGCCCCGCCCGAATTCAATAATCTCGGCGCATTGCGCCACGCAAATAACGCAGAAGATACATATATGCCGCCTACCTGACCGAAAGTTCCTCATACACCTCATTGTAATACAAGGCGCTTTCCACGGGAGTATTGCACGGGATGTGATTGCCCACCGCCAGGAAGAAGCCCGGGCAATCCTTGCCGATCGCCATGCACCGCTCGACTTCCGCCCGAATTTGCGGCCGCGTTCCGCTGAGCAGAATCCGCGTGTCTGCATTGCCGACAAAGAAATGCGTCTTGCCGTATCTCTCAGCGACCTGCGCCATGTCGGTATCGGGCTCCATGACGAACCCATGCACGCCGCAGTCCGCGATATCGTCAATGAACTCGGTGAAGTTGCCGTCACTCGTGAATGCGATCCGCTTGCCCGACTCCCGCACCGGGGCCAGCAGTTTCTTGAGATTCGGGAACACATACTCGCGATACCAGGCCGGATTCGCAAACGCGCCCGACGTCCAGACCATGTCATCGTGAATCATGCATATTGGAATGTCGGCGTCAGCGAGTGCTTCGAAGTATTGCATTATCCACGATACGTAACGGTTGGTCATCTCGCCGAAACGCACCGCATCGGTACCCAACGCCACCAGCATCATGTCCCATCCGAATATCTCCAGCAGGCCGGACACCATGGTTATGTAAATGCCCGTCATCGGGACAGCCGTCGGCAGTTCCTTGAGCTGGCTTGCGAATGATTCCTCGTAGCGACGCGTGATGGCGGCCTTGTCTCGTTTGCCGTAGATCTCCCACGGATCGAAGTTCAGCACCTGCTCAGGATCGGTGAATGGACAAGTGACGGTATCGCGACGGTCCACGCCGCCTGCGGCGTATTCGGCGTGTCCCATGTCGGTGCGGCATTCTTCCAGATCACCCCGGCCGATGATTGTCCCCCATACGAAATCCTGATTCCACGCCCTGCGAAACGCCAGGCTCGCCGCACGCTGCTCGGCGGCTGGGGTTTCGGGAGTCACCTCGATACCGGTGACTGCCTTGACCAACTCCCAATGGGATTCGGCGGAATACTCGGTCCGCGGTACCCGCTTCGGCATCTCCAGATTAAAAGCAGCCCAGCCGTCTTCATAAGACATAATCACGTCTCCATATATGTTTGTGCGATTCGCTCTGTGCGATTCGTCTACTCTCGCAATTAACCGGCACATTCTACCAGCCACGCCGGAAGGCGAATATGCCTGAGTGATGGATATTTGTATCTGTTTGTGCTATACTCTTGTCCACTGCGGCCGGTGGTCGCGAATATCGGAAGAACCATGCTTGACTCATTGGACATACGCATACTGGTCTGCGACAACATTCGGATCGACACCAACTGGGACTCACAGGACGTGTACAGCAGCTATTGGCGTCTATATCTGAATGACTCAGCCGGTGCGGCGATACACTGGAAAGGCGGCATCTGGCCGATCGAACCGGGGCGTGTGTGTTTTCTGCCCGCGTGGCTGCGGTTCAGTTGCGAAAATACCGCCGAAGTTAACCATTTCTATATCCATTTCGACCTGGGCGGCCTGCCGGGCATCCTCCAACGGAAACTGTTCGACCGCCCCATCACCCTTGATCGCGAAGAGAGTTATTCCAGCGTCATAAGCGAAGTGTTTCGATATCCACCTGAACACTCACCCGAGACAACGGCCAATCGTTTGGCTATGCAGTGGCGTGTGAAGGCCTATGCATGCCGCCAGCTTGCGGCGTTACTGGAATCACTGGATGCCGACGGAAACGAAATACTGGACAGGTTCTTCTCCGCAGACCCGCGTTTCGCCGGCGTTCTGGAATTCATCGACAGTAACCTCGCACGCCAGCTCGACAACGCACACCTTGCCCACCACTGTCATATGAGCAGAAGCCATTTCGTGAGGTGGTTTGCCACCCACGCGCACATGCCGCCCGCGAAATACGTTCAGGAACGCAGGATCGCAAAGGCTTCGCAATTGCTGACCTTCACACATTTACCGATAGAGCAAATCACCGAGCAAACCGGCTTCGCCAACCGCTTCCACTTCACCCGAATATTCACCACCCACATGAACACATCCCCCGCCGCCTACCGAAACACACCGCAGGTGTAGGCGTGCAACCGGAGCAAAAACGGGGACTGGCCCGCCCCGGCGGGTAGACTCAAGAAGCGAAGCGCACGTGCCTGTCCCCGCTTTTGCGGAGCCGACTCACACTACCGCATTGGCCGGTTCGTTGCCTTCGAGGACCGCCAGCAAGTTCTCTGCCGCCATTAGTGACATCTTCTGGCGGGTGTTTATCGTTGCGCTGCCTATGTGCGGGCAGGCTACCACGTTTGGCAGTTCCAGCAGGCCGGGCGCGGTTACGGGTTCGTGTTCGAATACGTCAAGACCGGCGGCCGCGATTTGCCCGGTTTTCAGGGCATCCACAAGCGCCTCTTCATCCACAACCGGCCCGCGTGCGGTGTTTATGAGTATCGCGGTCGGCTTCATCAGGCCAAGCTCGCGAGCACCAATCATGTGAACCGTTTCAGGCTTTAGCGGGACATGCACCGATACGAAATCGGATTCCCTCAGCAGCTCGTCAAGCTCCACGCGTTTGGCATCGGTGGCTTGTTCAAGCTCGGCATTATCGCGATTCGCCGTATAGAGCACCTTCATATTGAAGCCGACGGACTTCTTGGCGAAGTTAGTTCCGATCCGTCCCGGGCCGATCACGCCCAGCGTCGCGCCGGTTATGTCCTGCCCGACATACTGCATCGGCCCCCACCCGTCCCACTTGCCGGTCCGCATGAACGCATCGCTCTCGGGTATCCGCCGGGCGGCACTGAACAGCAGCGACCATGCAAGGTCGGCCGTCGCATCGGTGAGCACGCCGGGAGTGTTGGTGATTCGGATGCCGAGCTTGCCGGCCGCGTCGATATCGATATTATTGAAGCCGACGGCGTAATTGGCGAACACCTTGCACTGCGGGCCGGCGGCTTTCATTACTTCCTCGTCCACCTTATCGGTCAGCAGGCACAGCACGCCGTCCCTGCCGCGAACGCCTTCGATAAGCTCATCCCGCGAAAGCACGCGGTCTGCGGGGCTCACTTCCACCGTCTCGCACTTGCTCTTGAGCAGCTCAATGCCCGCGCTGGGAATTTCTCTGCTGACAAATACATTCCAACCCATATCTAACTCCATTCACCGGCCGATTCCACCGGGATTGTTGATTACGAAGCTTACAGACATCATGCAAAAACCGCCGCCATAGCTTAACGCATGGCGGCGGTTGGCACTACAATATTGGATGTAACTTTCTTGTGGGTTTTCGGTTTTTCAGCCTTTCAACTCTGCCGCTTTTCTGGCATTCGCCGGCTTCTCGTCACAACACCACATCTAAAAACCTTCGGGCAGAAGATCCTTCTGGGCCTCGAACAGTTCGTTGGCCATCGCGCGAATTTCTTCCGGAGTGCAACATGCGCTCGTCAGCGGGTCTACCATCAGTGCGTGGATGGCGGCTTCGCGTGAGCGTTCGACGCAGGCGGTGGCGGCCAGGTCGTACATTCTCATGTTCCAATCGCAAATAGCTGCACACATCTGCGGGAGCTTGCCGAAGTAGGTCGGCGTGATGCCACCTTTGTTCACAACGCAGGCCACTTCCACAACGCCGTCCTGCGGAAGATTGGTGATCAGCCCGGTATTGGGCACGCTGCCGTGAATAACGTATGGGCTGTTGGTCTCCATCGCTTCGATGATGAAGCTGGCGTATTCCCACGAGCGGTCGAGGCCGATTTCTTCCTCACCGGCAATCTGCTTACGACGCGTCTCGTCGTGATCAATCCGCCATTGCGGCCAGCTATCCGCATAGAAGCTGCTCTTTCCCAGATACCTCTCGCGACAGTACTTCTCGATGAGTTCGGGGCGTTTGCGATAGTAAGGCACATACTCGCTGAAATGCCCGGAAGATTCCGTCACGAAATACCCGCACTGCTTCATCATGTCCAGGCGGATGGGCTCTTTCTCGTAGGTCTCTTCCTGCTTCATGTTCTCCAGGAGAACCGGGTAGAGATTCTTACCGCCGGCCGAGAGTTCGGTGAACCATGAGATATGGTTAACGCCTCCGCAAGTCCACTTCATATCCCTGTACGGCACATCCGCCAGTTCCGCCAGCAGGTGGCTGGTACCCTGCACACTATGGCACAGGCCGACAACATTCGCACTGCTCGCCCTGTGTGCGGACAGACACATTATGCTCATCGGGTTGGTGTAGTTCAGCACCCACGCATTGGGGCAGAGTTCTTCGACATCCTTCAGCACCTCCAGCCACACAGGCACGGTCCGCAGTGCCTTCATCAGGCCGCCCGGGCCGACGGTATCGCCAATGCACTGATCCACGCCATACTTTGCGGGAATATCGTTATCGAAGCGGACGGCCTTCGTACCGCTCACTTCGATGCAGTTGATGATGTAGTCCGCGCCGGCGAGCGCCTCGCGACGATTCGTCGTGGCAGTCACGGTCCACTTCTTGTCCATCTGCTCGACAATCTTCTGGCCGAGCTGCTGGCTGAGCTCCAAGCGTTCGGTATCGATATCCACCAACGCCATTTCGCCTTCGCCGCATCCGGGAATCCGCATCACGTCCACAAAGAGCGGCCGAAAGAACCCACTGCCCGAGCCCATGAAGACCACCTTCAACGGGCGGGTTATCTCGTGGAGAATCCCAAGGTTGTCTGCGAGCTTGATATGTTCGGCGTGTCCGAGATCCACTACTTCGGTGGCTTCGGTGGCGTTTTCGGGTTCGGCAGTCATGGCACGTCCTCTGGAGTGTTTAACAGTTTGTGCTTGCACAGGCCCACCTTGGGCATGCACGATATGTCTATATTAACAAGGCTATGGGTTTCGCAAAGGCCCATTTATTGATAATCCTTGACGATTTGTGATATACTATCTATGCTGTATTCCGAGAATAATCGCCCATATGCGCTGACTGCGGATGCGGCCAGGCATCGATTCACGAATATCCACGCCCATTAGATTCGCCGGGACGAAGAATATGATTCTCTGGCACAAGATAATCCACATATCGCGGCCGCTCGCTTCCATGCCCCAGCCGGCAGGGGCAGCTTCCGAACGCCAGACCTCAACCGCCTACCAGAACCCGGGCATATCCCGCACGGAAGAGGACCAGTGCGTCTTCAAGTATACGCTCAGCGGGCGAGGCGAGATATCGGACTCGGTCGGAAAGCACTCCGTCCCCCTGCATCACGGATTCGTGTGCAGGGTCGCCGACCCTGATATCAACTACTACTATCCCGACGATGCCACCGAGCCGTGGGATTTCGTCTACCTGTGCTTCGCCGGGCAGGCGGCAGTAACCATGGTGCGTGAACTGGTCGAAAGGTGCGGCCGCGTTTTCAGCATTCCGCCCGAGTGCGGGTTCATGCAGCGGATCATGGCGTTCGGAGACTTCGACGGCGACTTCGCCGAGATGACGCCGGCCGAGGGCGCCGACCTGGTAATGTCATTACTGACGGGCCTGGTAGCGTTGCAGCAGGCAGATCAGCCGGCAGACCCGCAACACACGCTGGTGCGCCGGGCCCAGGAGTTCGTCGCCAGGAATCGATACGCCAACATAAACGTTACCGAGCTGGCCGATGCGATGAGCGTATCGCGCGAGCACCTGTCGCGAGTATTCACCGAGCAGACAGGCATCACGCCATACCGCTACATCGTCCGCCAGAAGATGCTGCTCGCATGCCGCCTGCTGAAAGAGACTACGCTATCGAGCAAGGAAATCGCCGGCAAACTCGGATATGATGCCCCCGCCCAATTCACCCGTACATTCAAAAACACGCTGCACACCACACCAACCCACTTCCGTCAAACAGGCACCACTCCGTTTATCTAGTGCTCTGTCCCGCCACGAATGTCAGATGGCACCCCGGACGCCTTTTAAACGGGCCGCTTGGGGCAATTCACACTAAACAAGGCCATGTCCCATCGTATAGAATAATGGCGAACGCCTCAGTAACAGTCGTCACCCAGACCCGGGCGAACGTGCCCCATAGGAAAGCAGGATCACGATATGAAGATAGTGGCATTTAACGGCAGTGCAAGGCCGAACGGTAACACCAGCGAGATGATAAAACGACTGTTCGCAGCCGTCGAGCCAGCGGGAATCGAGACCGAGATGGTTCAGTTATCAGGCAAGGCCATTCGCGGCTGCACTGCCTGCGGGGCCTGTTTCAAGAATGCAGACAAGCGATGCGTCATCACCGGCGATATAGTGAATGAATGCATAGAGAAGATGCTGTCGGCCGACGCGATAATCCTGGCATCGCCAACCTACTTCGCAGACGTGTCTGCTGAAATGAAAGCACTTATCGACCGGACAGGCTTCGTAGCCAAGGCAAATCAGGATATGTTCAAACGCAAAGTCGGAGCAGCCGTCGTCGCGGTAAGACGAGGCGGCGCAATTCACGCATTCGACACCATGAACCACTTCTTCCTAATCAGCCAGATGATGGTTTGCGGGTCCTGCTATTGGAACATGGGGATCGGATTGCACGAGGGCGATGTTCTGGACGATGAAGAGGGCATGAAGACCATGGATGTTCTCGGCGAAAACATGGCGTGGTTGCTCCAGAAGCTGAAATGATGGTCTTTTGCGGCCCGGGTATCCGACTGCCGGATACCCGCGCTACTCTTCTTCGATATACTTGCGACTCATCAGGAATGTCACCCTGTCGAGTAATTCTTTGGGCAGTGCGCGTTTGAGTGATTTGCGGGCGGCCGACATGTTCGTGCGCCTCGTCACGTGCACGATGATGATTTTCTCGTTCTTCATCCCTTCGAGCACCTCGGCCATGTCCTGCACGTGCAGGTGCCTGCCCGCCCGGGCACGCGGGAGATGGTCCGAGTCAAAGAACGTGCACTCGATCAACAGTGCCCTGGCGTCTCGAACACACGGGATATCGGAGTAGTTCCGCTTGGCGGTATCGCCCAGATATGCCACCTGGGGCACTTCAAAACGATTGGTTATTTCAATGCCCTTTCCCTTCAGCTCAACGATTTCCGGCCCGGACAGCCCGATAAACTCTTCCTTGAGCTTCTGGCGGACGTCGATTATCGAGAACCCCAGCGAACCGGGCACGTGACTTGATGCGAAGCCCCTGACCAGCAGTCCGCGGCGTAACTCGTAGTCCTCATCCGGCGACATGCCTATGAACTGGTGCGGCGGGGTCTGCCCCTCAACACGTCCCCAAGCCTGCATTAGTCCCTCAAAGGGCTCAACAAGCCTTGCAGGGACTATCGCCCTGCCGCCCATCATGCCCTGGAAGTCACGCTGTGCAAAGTAGTAAGGCATTCCCGCCATATGGTCGGCATGGGCATGACTCAGCAGCACGTGGTTCACCGTGAGAGCCTCTTTGGGGCACTTGCCGATATCGAACGCGCAGTCGAACTCGGGCACGACAATGACGGTTTCCTCGCCGGCAACGCTGTAGCCGGCGATAGTGAAATCGCCCATATCTATCTGAGATAACTTGTGTGAGTAAATCTTCATACGTTCGACACCGCCGCCGACAAGGTCAATTATGGTAGCCGGTTGCAGGCAAACACATCGTCCCGACCGGTCCAGCATGGTATTTCCGCAGACGCCCACAGTCAAGTATATGCTGGCATGCACTTCCTCTTAATTAGGGACGGTGCCTTATTTAAATGTGAATCCGGGCGCCGTTCGAATTAAATAAGGCACCGTCCCTAATTATCGGAGCATCGTCCGGATGTGGTCGAAGATCGCAGCCGCCTGGGCGACTGGGAAGGCG
>CBDUQP010000031.1:0-27647 GCA_965369385.1 uncultured Phycisphaerales bacterium | reverse complement strand
GAACTTCATCTGACCGAACAGCGCAGCCATTACTCCAAGTTTCATTTTTCGTACTCCATGAAATGATCAGTAAACCGTGGAAGGCCCATGTGGCGTGACATCAACTCTGATTATCTTTCTGATCAGTGCGATTACAAGCATAAATACATCCGTGCCCGTATTTCCGGTGCAGGGTTAAGCCTTACACTCAACAACAGAGCACCTCCAAGTTACATGGACTGAGTTCCCACCCGGGATCAGAAAGAAGGGACGCGGGAACATGCAACAAGCGCCCACAGCATGAATGCGCTCTCTCTTCGACGACCCCCTCTCTACGGCCAGGTACAGTGCCGCCGACGGGACTCCGGTGGGTGGAAAGGTGCTTACTGATCTCTGGATGGGTGAAATAATCACTTGAAACACCTATAATATTGGTCAGTTACACTTCTATGGATAATCCCGGCTGCAAGTTACAGACTCGGGGATGCGAAATATCAGATGAAAGGAATGGAAACATGAGCGAAACAGAGAAGAATATCCAAGAAGCTTTTGCGGGCGAATCGCAGGCGCGGAACAAGTACACGTACTGGGCCAATGTCGCACGAAAAGAAGGGTACCACTACATTGCCAAGATTTTTGAAGAAACCGCCGAAAACGAGTGCCGACACGCCAAAGACCACTTCATGCTCATGAAGGGAGTCAACGACACTGCGACAAATCTGAAAGCCGCGCTCGAAGGCGAGATGGAAGAGACTATTACGATGTATCCCCAGTTCGCTGAGCAGGCCGAAGCCGATGGTAATAAGGAAGCGGCTATCCTGTTCCGGCAGATTGCCAAGGTCGAAAAGCACCACGCTGAGAGATACAAGAAGCTGCTGGAGATGGTCGAAAGCGGCACAGTGTATAAGCGCGACAAGCCGATTGTCTGGAAATGCGCCGTGTGTGGATACACGTACGAAGGCACCGAGCCCCCGAAGAAGTGCCCATGTTGCAAACATACGCAGGAATATTACGAACCGGCTGATTTGAGCATCGCGTAGACATATTCTTTCGAACGCCAAAGGAGTGCCAGCCGTGAGCAAATACGAGTGTGACGTCTGCGGGCATGTTGTTGACGAGCAAGCCGACGGTCCATGGTCTGACCTGTCGGAAGCCTGGAGTTGTCCGGTGTGTGATTCCGGAAAGGACTTGTTCAATCCGCTGGACAGCGCCGACAGCCAGACGCCCCCAGCCGCGCCAGCAAATGAAAATGGCAGTGCCGAGCAGTTTGTTCGCACTTCGGATGAGACTGAAACGCACATGGCCGCCATCCACGCGATGGCTGAGAGCGGCGAATCCATTATAGAACCGATGCGCACACGCCTTCCTCTTGTCTCCTGGGACGATATTCTCATCAAAGGCGTTCAACTGGCCCGGCTACCCCTGAATCCCGACGTGCCCATTAGTACCCAAACGGTAATTGGCCCAAAAGCGGACCTGCCGCTGGTCATCGACACACCTATCTACATAACACACATGTCTTTCGGTGCATTGTCCAAGGAATTGAAGATAGCTCTCGCAACCGGCAGTGCGGCCGTTGGAACGGCTATGTGTTCGGGGGAGGGAGGTCTGTTGGAAGACTCCCTCCAGGCGGCCCATAAATACATCTTCGAATACGTGCCCAACCTCTACAGCGCCACCGAAGAGAACCTGCAGCGCGTGGATGCAGTGGAGATCAAGATTGGCCAGTCCGCCAAGCCAGGTATGGGCGGGCATCTGCCAGGAGACAAGGTTACCGAGGAGATCGCGGCTATCCGCGACAAACCCCAAGGGCATGATATTCATAGCCCAGCGCACTTCGCAGATATCACCACACCGGATGACCTGAAACAGAAGATAACGTATCTTCGCGAGACATCGAAGGGCAGGCCCATCGGTCTCAAACTCGCTGCGGGACACGTTGAGGCGGATTTGGAGGTCGCTATCTACGCTGGAGCAGACTTCGTGACCATTGACGGCCGAGGCGGCGCGACGGCGGCGGCACCAAAATTCGTCAAAGATGCCACGTCCGTGCCGACAATCTATGCGCTGCATCGTGCCAGAACGTATCTGGACAAAGCCGGTGTGTCGGACATGACACTGATAATCACGGGTGGGCTGCGAGTTTCGTCTGACTTTGCCAAAGCGTTGGCTATGGGGGCCGATGCCATTGCAATTGGCACGGCAGCAATGATGGCGGCCGCTTGTCAGCAGTACCGCATCTGTAATACTGGCATGTGTCCTGTCGGCAGCGCAACGCAGGATCCGGAGCTTCGCGCTCGCTTCAAGGGCGAACGTGCCGCCGAACGTGTTGCCAACTACCTCAAGGTCTGCACAGAAGAGTTACGTGCATTCGCGCGTCTGACCGGCCGCGATGATGTGCACAAGCTTGGCATAGAAGATCTCTGCACCACGAACTCTGAGATATCTGCTCACACGCAGATCAAACACGCCTGATTGGATAACTTGGGGCAATCTAAGCTGTTGTGAGCAAGAAGAGAGGGTCTGCTACGCCGATTGTCTATCGATAGCGCCCGACCAGATATTATTCCACAACAGATCACCGGCCAGAAACAGATACTTCCCTTGTCGAAAGGCGTGCAAATCCGTATCCTGCTGCCATGCGATTGCAATCACCGAAAAAGCTGCTGCGGAATAGAGAAACCGAGTGGGAAACTGACGGCGTGATGTTGGATGATTCAACAATCACCGGCCCTGTAGATTTCGAAGATATTTTTGGCAATGACCGTCCCGTCGAGATCGAAATCGGCAGCGGAAAGGGAACTTTCCTCGTTGTCCGGGCGGCTGCGCGGCCGGAAGTGAATTTCCTGGGCATCGAATACGCACGAGCATACTGCCGGCACGCAGCCGACCGCCTGAAGCGCAATGACCTTCGCAATGTGCGTATGTTGGGAACCGATGCGGAAGCGTTTATCCGCAAATTCGTCCCAGATTGCTCGATAATGCGGCTACACATTTACTTTCCCGACCCCTGGCCGAAACGCAGGCACCATCGCCGCAGAATCATGCAGCGCCCGTTTCTTGACCAGGTGAGGCGAATTCTTGTTCCCGGCGGTCAGTTGATCATGGTTACCGATCACAGGGGGTATTTCGCGCAGATTCATCGCGTTTTGACACATGCGCCGGGTTTTGCCAGCATTCCGATGCCCAAGATGTCGGCTGAGGATGGCGAGATTGTGGGAACGAATTTCGAGCGGAAGTACATAACCCAGGGCCGCCGATTCCACTCAATAGCCCGAATGAAGTATGTTTGACGTGTTCCCAATACAAATGTAGCAGGTCAAGCGTCGGCAGAGACGATGGGCTGGCAAGTGCTCATGAGTACATTGCCCCGTCAGTACCGCCCGTTTGAAAATACCTACATGTTTTCGACGGCTTCGGCGCTGCCACGTTTTCCTACGAGTACGAGCACATCTTCGGCGGCAAGGCAGAATTCAGGGTCAGGTTGGTACACGATATCCCCGTTTCGCTGAACGGCGCAGACTTGTACACCCGCGCGTTTGGGCAATTCCAGCTCTTTAAGGGTCTTGCCCACGAGATTGCTGTGCGAATCCAGTACTACCTGGTCCATGGCTATCTCGATACCGCGTCCTGCAACCTCCACAAAATCCACCACCGCCGGTCTGAGCACCACCGCAGCCATTTTCGAAGCACCAAGCAGATAGGGACACACAACTCGTGTGGCACCTGCTTTGCTCAGTTTGTCGGTGGTTCCCGCTTCTCTCGCGAGAGCGATTATGCGAAGGTCGCTCTTCATCGCATGCGCAGTAAGTGTGAGAAACACGTTATCAGCATCGGACGGTAGTGCCGCCACGAGTACATTTGCCCGGGAGATACCCGCATCGGCGAGTACGGCTTCTTCGAGCGCATCGCCAAGGACATAGAGTATGTTCGCGGAACCTGCAACTTCCGTGCGCGCTGTATCGTTATCGACAACGACTATGCTTTGCGACGAAGATTCCAGTTCGGCAGCTACCAGTTGCCCCATCCTGCCGAATCCACAGAGAATGATATGTCCGTTGAGTCCTGCTATCTTGCGTTCCAATTTTCGTCTCCCGAAAACGGTCCTGATTTGCCCTTCGACGACTATAGCCACGATAATACTCATAGCCACGGTGGCAGTGATCAGACCGCCTATGATAACGAAGATTCCCCAAAGCTTGGTTGCGAAGTTTGGTGAATGCACTTCACGATATCCCACGGAGCTTATCGTGATGATTGTCATATAGAGAGCATCGAGCCAGCTATACTGCGAATCTATCAAACGAAAACCGACGGTGGATATAGCTATGAATGCCAGAAGCATTCCAACCGCCCAGAGGATGCGTTTAGTCCAGATATCTTCAAACTTTGTGTGAGCAAGACGCTTTGGAGAACTAAATGGAGATTTGTCCATGACTGTCAGTATATATACTCTGGCATGACTGACAAGCCTGAAGCTGTTTGCGGCATGACAATCGCATCCAAATTCCGTCTTACCAATGTTGTGCCGTCACGATCGTTATCGTCCGGGCCAAGGTCCAAACCCTCCTCCGGCGAGCAGGCAACCACAACAATGGTCGGGGCAGTTTGAATGCGATTGTCCCGACAGGGTACGAGCTTCTCTTGATGGTGGTCTGCATTTCAAGTATCTTGCTGCCATGGCCACCGGCGATCACAAACCAGTCTATGTTCTCAAGGGCAGCGACACCTTTCTGCGAGATGCCAACCGTCGTAAGATTCTCAATGCGGTCATAGGCGATGCCGATCCGCAGACCTGCGTATCAACATTCGACGCCGATGTCGAATTGGCCGATGTTCTGGACGAACTTCGCACACTCCCGTTCCTGGCTTCAAACCGCGTGGTGATCATTCTGGATGCCGATCCGTTCGTAAGCACACACAGGCAGAAACTCGAAACTTATCTCGAAAAACCGTCCAACACATCGGTGCTGGTCCTCATGCTCGCCAGTTTTCCCGGTAATACCCGCCTGGCTAAGGCGGTGGCCAAAGTGGGCGAGGTTATCGAATGTAACGTTCCCGAAAAGGGCAATCTGGACAACTGGCTGGGCCGTTCAGCCAAACATCGCGGCAAGAATATCGATCCCGAAGCATCCCGGCTGCTCCAGCAATTCATCGGTAGAGACCTCGCCGCCCTGGACAGCGAGATGGAGAAGCTCACTACCTACATTGGCGAACGTGACACCGTATGCGCCGAAGATGTCGGAAAAGTTGTCGCCGCTTCTGCCGGACCCGCTGCCTTCGCGATTACGAACGCCATCACAGCCGGTGACATCCCAGCCGCCCTGGGCGCACTCAACGGCGTGCTGACGGTTCGCGGTTCCGAGTTCGCCACGCTTGGGCAGATCGCATGGCACCTCAGGACAGCACTCCAGGCCCAACAGGCAGTCAACGATGGACAAAGACCAAACCTCCGAATGCCGCCCCAACAGCGAAATGCCTTTGTGGGAATGCTTAAACGCCGCCCTCTACATAAGTTACAATCCGACATGCGAAGGCTTATCGCCGCCGATTTGGGGATGAAATCAGGGCGAAAACCCAAAGCCACGCTCCAGGAACTCCTGATCGCACTGTGCTCCTGACCGGCCGCGATTGCCGCACGAGAAATGCTACATGTACTCCCACAGATCGTCCGCGGGACCGGCGTCCCCACCACCATTTCTATCGGGAGACCCTCTGTGGCAGAATTCATCGCGAATCACTTCAACATCCGGCAAGGCCCGCACAAATTGCCTACCGTATGATTTGGTCACGATGCGATTGTCCAGCACCACCACAAAACCGGTATCGCTCTGTGTGCGAATGAGCCTGCCGAAACCCTGTTTGAACCTGATGACGGCTTCGGGAAGTTGGTAATCGCCAAACGGATTACCGCCAGCTTGCTTGATGAGGTCTATTCTCGCTTCCACGATAGGCTCATTGGGAACCATAAACGGGAGCTTGGTAATAATAACGTTGCTGAGCGCCTCGCCGGCTACGTCAACGCCCTGCCAGAAGCTCATCGTGCCAAGCAGTATGGATCGCGGCTGGGCTCGGAACTTTTTTAGCATCATGCCTCGCGGTAGGTCCTGCCCCTGGGCGAGCAGATCATAGTCTGCCACCTGGCAGAAATCTTCAAGCTCATCTGCCACCGCACTCAGCATTGCATAGCTCGTAAACAACACAAAACAGCGACCTTCCGACTTTTCCACATAATACTCTATCGCACGAGACGCCCTGGGCACGAAGGCATCCAAACGGTTCGGGTCGCCAAGTTCGGTCTCCACATACAGCTTCGCCTGGCTGCGGAAGTCAAATGGGCTGGCCAGCAGGACTTCCCTGCCCTCGTCCATCCCCAGCCGCTTGCGGGTATAGTCAAAACCATGGCTATCTCCGCGAGCTGTTGCAAGCGTAGCACTCGTGAGCACCGCACTCTTCACCTCATCGAACACCAGCTTGCGGATAATCGGAGATACGTCTATCGGTG
Source organism: uncultured Phycisphaerales bacterium (assembly GCA_965369385.1). Lineage (GTDB taxonomy): Bacteria > Planctomycetota > Phycisphaerae > SM23-33 > SM23-33 > CBDUQP01. The sequence goes on along the minus strand of CBDUQP010000031.1, from coordinate 21,163 downwards.
CCGATGCCATCGTCACCGCGGGCGGCGCCTTGCTGCGACCCTTCCCTCCACGAATCTGAACCCAATACGCCTGCAATTCCTCGCTCTGCTGGACGAGTTTCTCCGTCAGCTCCGCCATCTCAAGAGCACGCTGCTCGTAACCCAGCAGTTCGTAGCTCTGCTCGGGATTCTCGCTACCGGACCGTAGCCGTCGCAACGAAGACGCAAGCGCACTCATCGCCGGGGTAAGAACGTTGGTAACAATGCCCGCCTGGCGGATCCTGCCGTTGTCCGCTATGCCGGATCCCTTGTACGTCCGCAATTCCTCAAAGAAAGAGTCCGCTGCGCTCTGGGCACGGTTCGCTGCACGAATTGCCTTCTCGTCGCCAATGATCGACAGCAGCCCCCTGTCTGTCTGCTCGTTGTACAGTTCGCGAAGCAGATGCCGCGTTGCCGACGACGACACGCTGGAACCAAAATGATCGCTGGCGACCTGCTCAACGGTGTGAGCTTCGTCCAGGACAACCATATCATACTTGCCCAAAAGACGCGCAGATGGCGTCTGGATCGCCAAGTCCGAGAAGAATAATGCGTGGTTGACCACAACTATGTTCGCCGACTGTATCTCCTTGCGAGCGTGCTGGAAATGACAGTTACCGTAATTGGAGCACTGATGCCCGCGACACAGGCCCGGTTCGGCGCGAACTTTCTCCCACACCTCGGTCGCTACGCGGAAATCGATGTCCTGAAGCGAACCGTTTTGAGTCTCCATCGACCAGCGGGCAATCGCTTCCAGCTCGTCAGTTTGCGTTTTTCGCAGGAAGAGTTTCTGGCGATTCTTGATAGCCTGGCTCAAACGCCTGAAACATAAATAGTTACGCCTACCTTTGCCCAACACTGCCGAAAACGTCATACCCATCACATCACGCAGGAACGGAATGTCCTTACCGATCAACTGCTCCTGAAGCGAGATGGTGTACGTGGAGACAATAACCCTTTTGCTCTCGGCCGTGGCAAGGATCGCCGGTACGAGATAGGCAAAACTTTTTCCGACTCCCGTGCCCGCCTCAGCCAGCAGGTGCTCGCTGTCGGTGAAAGCGGAGTCGACGGCTTTTGCCATCTCGATCTGCTCGTGTCGGGCTTCGTAGTTGGGCAGCTTCTGGGATACAAGCCCGCCTGGCGCAAGAATGTCAGCAACACTCAGCGTCATTTGGAGCTCTCGACTTTTTCCACGTTCACAATTTGCGGATCAAAACTGCGAACGAAATGATCGGTGAAGCGATAGGTGAGAATGATCGCTATGATAGCAACCAACACTGCCACTGCCGTGATAATGGCCCGCCCGCGGATAATGGCTGAACGCATCGACAGCATGATACGGTCCTTCGCCAACGTCAACATCGCCAGCATCACCGCCCCGAAGGTTACCCATATACTGATGGAGTGAATGCCGCTGCAGATATAGACAAGCTGACTTACCGGCTGAGCCCGACCCACGAGGTAATAGACTGCCTGCCCTTCCACGATCGAAACATAGCCGTGTACGGCCTCGCCACCCAGAATCCAATAGCCTATCGTGTATGCGAGGAAATTCATCAATCCCACAAAAATCACGACCACACATATTTTGGTGCGACGATCCATCATGCCATTACCATCCTTCTGCGACTGTTCTACGAGCACAATCCGTACCCGGTACCAGTGATGTAGCCAGCAGCTAATCCCTAAGCGGCTATATAATAAATGTTTACAATAGTGCCAATCTCAGGCTCTCCTCCGCACAATCAGGCGTTTTCCACTCCTATTACACCTTCGAGGGGGGATGACGCCGTGGCGTACAGCTTGCGAGGAATTCTCCCGGCGCCGGCCGCTAGGTATCCCGCTTCAATCGCCAGCTTCATCGCACGTGCCATGGCAATGGGGTCTTTGGCTCCAGCGATTCCGGTGTTAAGCAACACACCGTCTGCCCCTAACTCCATACCCACAGTAACATCACTGGCTGTACCCACTCCCGCATCAACAATGATCGGATAGTCAGGGTCGCCCGCCTTGAGTTGCTCAAGGATTATCCTGATATTCCACGGATTGAGCACGCCCTGGCCTGAACCAATCGGGCTACCCGCCGGCATTACCGCATCGGCTCCGGCATCCTTCAAACGCATCGCCATTATGGGATCGTCATTCGTATAGCAAAGAACTGTAAAGTCCTCAGCTTTCAGTACTTTCAGTGCCTCAAGCGTGCCGATCGGGTCCGGCAGGAGCGTTGTTGTGTCGCCCAACACTTCCAGCTTCACCCACTTGCTGCCCGGATTACCCAAACCCTCAAGCAACTCCCTGCCAAGACGCGATGTGCGAATGGCGTCTTCGGCATTGAAGCACCCGGCAGTGTTTGGCAGAAGCGTATACTTCTGCAGATCCAGGAAATCCAGAATGTTCCGTCCATCCGAATCTACCATTCGTTCGCGACGGACAGCCACCGTTACAACCTGGCAACCGCTCTCTGCCAGAGCATCTCGCATTAGTTCGTATGTTGTGTATTTACCGGTGCCTACGAACAAACGACTGGTGAATTCAAAGTCTGCTATCTGGATCGTGTCCTTTGCCATTCTATGCTGCTCACTTTATATATTGGCCTGGAGGCCTGATAATCATCTCCCGGCCAGCCGCATGCCCGCCGGTGCAATATTGCAAATCCACGCTCTAATTGCGACCAATCATCCGCCGCCAACGAGCGTAACAATCTCAATTTCATCATTTTCAAATAGTTGGGTCTCACCGAACGTTGCTCTGCGTACGATCTGCTTGTTCCGCTCGACCGCCACTCTCATCGGATCCAGCTCCAACCTGTCGAGAAGCTCTGCAACTACGATCCGCTCATCGTGTTCGGCCCACTGACCGTTCACTCTTATTCGCATGAAATCGTCTCCATTTGCGTGTTCAGCCATTAGCGCCTTTGAGGAGGCGATTATAGCCATCGGTAAAGAGCAGGGTCAAGACGAGGGCCTTATTTTGTGAATCCAAATGCCCTTTCAACCCAATCTTCACCCCTGAAAACTCCGTATCGACGGGAATAACTGGAAATCGCCGGCCATTCGCGATAACCTCTTCGCTTTGATAAACAAGCGAATTTTTCACTCTATATAAGAGGATAAGGCATGCTTCAGGTCTATTGGAAGAATGCGACTGACAAAATTGTCTCAAAAGCCCACGGCATAAGCCGTGATGATCTCCAGGCAATCGAACCGGCAATACTCGAAGCGCACAAAACCGTTGTAAAACAATGTCGCAAGGGCACATTGGGCTATGCTGCACTGCCCACGCACCAGGAATACCTGAAACAGGTACTCGCCCTGGTCGAAAAACATCGCCCCAACGTGACCGATCTGGTCATACTCGGCATCGGCGGAAGCGCATTGGGCAACGTGGCGGTGCACTCTGCATTGAACCCCGCTACTTACAATCTGCTAAGCGACAAGAAACGCGGCGGGCCGCGTCTGTTCGTTCTGGATAACGTGGATCCCGCCCTGGTGGGTGACACGCTGAAGTTCATCGGCAGGCGCCTGAAGACTACGCTGTTCAACGTGATCTCAAAGAGCGGCGAAACCGCCGAGACCGCCAGCCAGTTCATGATCATCCGCGAACTGCTCCGCGACAAGCTCGGCGATGATTACGCCAAGCACATAGTTGCTACCACCGATACCGAGAAAGGCACGCTGCATACCATCGCCAAAACGGATGGCTATGACATGCTGCCTGTTCCTAGTGACGTTGGCGGACGTTTTAGCGTGCTGAGCCCGGTCGGGCTCTTCTCCGCCGCCATGTGCGGGATCGATATCGAAGCGCTCCTTGCTGGTGCGGCTGCGATGAAGACGCGCGTGGAGATGAACTACGAAGACTTCCGTTCGAATCCGGCTTGCCTGCTGGCGGCGATCAAGTATCTAATGTTCACCGAGAAGGGCAAAACGATGCACGTGATGATGCCCTACTCCAACCGCCTGTACCTGATGGCCGATTGGTATCGCCAACTGTGGGCCGAGTCGCTCGGAAAGCAAACCAATCGCCAAGGCGAAGAGGTGTTCACCGGGCCCACTCCAATCAAGGCACTGGGTACCACCGATCAGCACAGCCAGGTGCAGCTCTACCGCGAAGGGCCGAACGATAAGTTCACCATGTTCGTGGAAGTGGCCAAGCACCCGCGCGAAGTTCGCGTTCCGGATGTGTTCGATGACGTTCCCGGGCTAAGCTACCTGAGGAAGGTGAGGCTAGGCAAGCTCCTGAACGCCGAGAAGAAAGCAACCGAATACGCAATGGCGATATCGCAGAGGCCGACGGTCACGCTGATGTTGAACTCGATTACTCCCCAGTCGATTGGCGAGTTTTTCTACCTGTTCGAATTCGTAACGAGCCTGTCTGGCGAGCTGATGGACATCAATGCATATGATCAGCCGGCTGTCGAGCTTGGCAAGCAGGCGACCTTCGCATTGATGGGTCGCGAAGGCTACGAAGACTTGGCAAAGCAGATGCGACCGTTCACCCGAGTAGACAAACGTTACCTGGCATAATTCGTAACCGATCACTCCGGTTCTTTGAGAAACACAAATGATCTATCGCGTTGAAATCAGAGCGAAGGACGGCTTCGGCGATCCGCATGCCGATGGCGTAATGCACCACATTGCCGAGTTGGGCATGGACTGCGTGTCAGCGGTGAAGCACTGCCGCCTGTTCTTCCTGATTGGCGAACTAAGCGCAAATGACGCTAACAGAATCTCACAGGAATTGCTGATCGATCCGGTCACCGAAGACTATTTTATCGGCTCCTCTGATCGCACGGCCGGCAGTTCGGTAATTGAGGTCCACCTTCAGCCGGGCGTTATGGACCCCGTTGCTTCATCCGCGCAGAAGGCCATCGGCGATATGAGCATCGTGCCCACCGAAGTGCGAACCGGCAGGCGATACGAATTGGCTGGTGATGTTAGCGAAGGCGAGAGAGACACAATCGCTCGCAAGCTGCTTGCCAATACGGTAATCGAAGATGCGTTCTTCGACGCGCACACGCCCGATGAAGTGGATACTCACCAATACCAGTTTGAACTCGTCAATGTGGACATTCGCGACCTTAACGACGAAGCCCTTGAGCAACTGAGCAAGGACGGCGATCTTTTCCTGAATCTCACTGAGATGAGAACCATTCAGGATTACTTCCGCCGAATCGAGCGGGAGCCCACCGACGTTGAACTGGAAATGCTCGCCCAGACATGGTCCGAGCACTGCGGTCACAAAACGCTGCGAAGCGATGTCTCGGTGAAAAACAACGCAGGCGAAATTGTCGAAGAGATTCCCAACCTGCTCAAGAACACCGTGTTCAAGTCCACGATGGACCTGAACAAACCCTGGTGCCTGAACGTGTTCGAAGACAACGCGGGCGTTATCGAGTTTGATGACGAAAACGCGATCTGCTTCAAAGTCGAAACCCACAATCACCCGTCTGCTCTTGATCCTTACGGCGGCGCGTCAACTGGTATCGGCGGCGTAGTGCGAGACCCGATGGGTACCGGTTCCGGTGCTCGCCCAATCGCAAACACCGACGTATTCTGTTTCGGCCTGCCTGACATGAAGCTCGACGAAGTTCCCGCTGGCGTTATGCATCCGCGAAGGGTAATGCGAGGCGTGGTATCTGGTGTCCGCGACTACGGAAACCGCATGGGCATTCCCACGGTGAACGGTGCGGTCTACTTCGATGATCGCTACGTAGGCAACCCGCTGGTATTCTGCGGAACCGTCGGCCTGATGCCGATAGACAAATGCCGCAAACAGCACTGTAAGCAAGGCGATGCGATTGTCTGCGTCGGCGGCAAAACCGGCCGCGATGGCATCCACGGCGCAACCTTCAGCTCGGCCGAGCTTACTCACGAACATGAAACCGAATTCTCGCATGCCGTACAGATCGGTAATGCAATCACCGAAAAGAAAGTGCTCGACACGCTGATCCAGGCCCGCGATGCCGGCTTGTATAGCTGCATTACCGATTGCGGCGCAGGCGGACTGGCCAGCGCCGTGGGCGAAATGGGCGAGGATATCGGCGCAGAAGTTCACCTCGACCGCGTCCCGCTGAAGTACGACGGCCTGAGCTATCCGGAAATATGGATCTCCGAAGCACAGGAACGCATGGTGCTGGCGGTATCGGCAGAGAACCTTGACGCGATCATGAAAGTCTTCGCCGATGAAGACGTGGAAGCAACCGTGATCGGCCACTACGGCACGGAGAACAACAAGCTCAAGCTGTTCTACGATGGCACGCAGGTTGCGGATCTGGAAATGACCTTCCTGCATGACGGCCTGCCGCGACCGACCAAAGAAGCAATATACGAAAAGGTAGACAAGGCCTCTCCCCTGCCCGAAAGCAGAGAGTCTTATAATGATGTCCTGCTGAAGATTCTCGGCAGTTGGAACGTTGCCTCCAAGGAACACATAATCCGCCAGTATGACCACGAGGTTCAGGGCGGCAGTGTTATCAAGCCGCTGGTTGGTGTGACTGAAGACGGGCCCGGCGACGCTGCCGTTGTTCGCCCAGTGCTCACCAGCAAAAAGGGCGTCGTGATCTCCTGCGGGATGAATCCCAAACTCGGCGACTTGGACCCATACCAAAGCACATTGCACGCAGTTGACGAAGCCCTGCGGAACTCCATCTCGGTGGGCGGCAATCTGGATCGTACCGCCATCCTGGATAACTTCTGCTGGGGCAACTGCAACAAGCCCGACCGCATGGGCGGAATCGTGCAGGCCGCCAAGGCGTGTTACGATGCCGCGATGGTCTACGAAACACCGTTCATTTCGGGCAAGGATTCACTCAATAACGAATTCCAGACAGACTCCGGCGAGACCATCGCAATTCCTTCCACGCTGCTGGTTTCGGCTATCAGCGTAATAGACGATGTCGACAAGTGCATTACCTCCGACGCGAAAACGGCCGGCAACAGCCTGTTTGTTCTGGGTAGCACCGGCGGAAAGCTCGGCGGCAGCCACTACCTGATGGCAGAAGAGCTCGAGACCGGAAATGACGTTCCCGAAGTGAACCTCCAGGCGAACCTCAAGCTCATGAAGGCACTGCAGAAAGCCATCGAAGCCGGCGCCGTGCGAAGCTGTCATGACCTCAGCGAAGGCGGACTTGCTGTGGCGGCTACCGAAATGGCGTTCGCAGGTGGACTGGGCGTTGATCTGGATATCACCGCGGCCGCTGCTTGCGACTGCGTGGCCGATCAAGCGGTATTGTTCGCCGAAGATTCCGGCAGGTTCCTGGTAGAAATCACGCCGGAGAATCGCGACGCATTCATTGAATTCATGAAAGATGTTCCCACAGGCGAACTTGGCAAGGTAACCAACAGCGGCCGCGTGGTTATCAAGAGTGCCGAAAATTCGCTGATTGATATCGTGATCGATGAGGCAAAAGCTGCATGGCAGGGCGCATTTGCCGATTAATTATCGCAGTAATTGACATTTGAAAACTTCCGAAATCTTCCGAAGCTTTCTGAGATCTTCCGAGAAAGAAATATGGCGACACCAAAAGCACTGGTACTGAGAACGGCTGGAACCAATTGCGACCGCGAAACTGAGTTTGCCCTTCAGCAGGCCGGCTTCGATGCTGAGCGTATTCACGTGTTCAGGCTTATCGAGAATCCTGCAATGCTGGCGGAATTCCAGTTCCTGGTAATTCCCGGCGGATTCAGTTACGGCGACGACGTCGCCGCGGGCAAGATACTCGCCAACCAGATGCGCCATCACCTTTCAGACGCCCTCAACGAATTCATCGCTGCCGACAAACTGGTGCTTGGCATCTGTAACGGTTTCCAGGTGATGGTCAAGGCCGGCCTGCTTCCGTGGGGCAAGGTAATGCCCGGCGAAGTGAATCTCGATGCGACGCTAGCGTGGAATGATGTAGGCCAGTTTGTGGATCGCTGGGTCCACCTGCGATCAGACAGCGACAAATGCGTATTCCTGCCCAAGGGTGAAGTGCTGGCTTTGCCCATCGCTCACGGGGAAGGCAAGTTTGTGCCCTGCGACGATGACATGCTCAAGAAATTCGCCACCAATGACCAGATTGCCCTGCGATATGTTGACGCAGACGGTAACTGCGGCGATTATCCCGTCAATCCCAACGGTAGCATCGACAGTATTGCGGGAATTTGCGATCCGACCGGCCGCGTTATGGGCCTCATGCCCCACCCGGAGCGTTTTGTCGAAATATCTCACCACCCGCAATGGACCCGCGGGCAGGTAAAACGTGCCGATGGATGCCTGTTCTTCCAGCGTGCGTTTGATTACCTCACTTAGACTGCGAAATCACCCAGCGAGTACACTTGCCGCCTCCAGCTGCGCTCGTTCTGCGCGCCACCTGCCGCCCCGCAGGCAATATTCATGTGGATTTTCGCAATATTCTGCCGACAAAGCCGATGTTCCGAATCACCACCGTCGGCGATGGGACAATGATAGGCCAAAAACAGTTACAAGAGTGATTGTTAATCCTTCTTGCCCGGTGATTTGCCCTTTCGCGGCCCAACGCCGGGCAAGACTGATTTACGCCTGAGAATATGGTGGTAGTGCTGGACAAACCTGTGGGCTTCGTCGCGCACTGCCTGCAATAGTCGCAATGCCGGATCACGCCTGGGTAGCTTCAGCGGCTCGCGGCGACCATGAACGAAGATGGTCTCCTCCTTCTTCGCAAGCGACAGCAACACCGGAGGCGTAAATTCCAAACCTTCAAACGCACTATAGGCAGACGACAACTGCCCCTTGCCACCGTCTATCAAGATCACATCCGGAAATAATTCCGCATTCATGCCCGCGTTTTTGTATCGCCGCCAGACCACCTCACGTATCGATGCGCAATCGTCATTTCCTTCAACAGTTCCTATTTTGTATTTGCGATAAGCGCTCTTGAAAGGATGCCCATCAATGAAGCATACCGAACTGCCGCACAGCTCCTTGCCCTGAAGATGCGCGATATCGATACCCTCTATCGTTCGCGGCGCAGACGGTAAATCCAGCAATTGTCCAAGCCGCGCCAAGCCCTCAGCCGGGTCCACGTAGAACACTTCCGGCTGAATGTGTTCATCGGCAAGTCCCCGACGCTGAAGGCTGTCGAGCGCTTTGAGCTCATCTCGCAGTTCCGCCGCTTTTTCGAATTCCAACGCGCTCGACGCCTGCTTCATCTGCTCGGTGAGTTCCTTGCGAAGCACAGTTCCCTTGGATTCCAGGAACTGCCGAAGGCGTTTGATCTGCTCGGCGTAATCGGATTTGCTGACCCGGTTGGCACACGGCGCGGTGCACTGTTTTATGTTGTGCAGGATGCACGGACGGAAATGTTTCATACGCTCATCGGCTTGTTCGATATCCAGCTTGCACGTGCGAAACTTGAACACTCGCTGCATCATCGGCAAAGCAGCCCGCAGTTCTGTCGGTTGAATAAATGGTCCGTAGAGTTTCGCACCGCGTGACTTCGGTTCGCGCGTGATCGAAACTCGCGGGAAATCTTCGCCGGTAGTGATCTGCAGATACGGAAAACTCTTGTCGTCTTTGAGCCGCTCATTAAAGCGCGGCTGAATGTCTTTGATGAGTCGGTTTTCATGCAGCAGCGCGTCGACTTCGCTGTGACATTCGAGGATATCAACATCCACCACGAGCTTGCTTATCATGCGCGCGATCTCGTGGCCGCGCGAGGCCAGCAGATTTGCCCCCGGCTGAAAGTAGCTTGCTACACGCGAGCGCAGCGACTTCGCCTTACCAACGTACAGGACCACTTCATTGGCATCTTTGAACAGATAGACCCCGGGCCCGGTGGGAAGAGTGGATATCCTGGTGCGAATATCCTCGATAGCGGCCTGTCGCTTACTACTCATGCGAACATTATAGCTTTCCCGCAACCACTACAAAACACTGATATTGCAGTCATCAACGATATGCCCCGGCCGTAGACTGAACGCTTGTTGCTGCCTTTCATACGTTGGGTGATTCTCAACCATGACAATAACCAGAGATACAAGCGGATCAAGAACACTCCAGCCGGGAAAATGGACGATCAGGCTGCTTGCGCATTGCCAGCCTCCCGCCACATTCGCAAGAATTCAGGCAACACCTGGCAGGTTTTATCATGTTTGGCTCACCAAAGTGTAAATGGCCAGATCGAAACCGCATAAAAGACGCGTCTTGAGTTTACATTCCTGTACAGCAAAGGCTTACATTAGGGGGCAAAGAGTCGTCTCTGGCGGCCTGGCATTGGATGATCCGACATATTCTCTCTGTCCGGCAAGGAAAATGGGTTGTGAAATTGCCTGCCGTTTTGCTTACAATGGGCTGGACCATGAAGGTAGATTCCAGATTTCTCACTGCCGAAGGACCGGAGATTTTCACGGGTTCCGAGCTTGTACTCAAAGGAGCCCTTGAAACTGAAGGTGGTGTGCATCTTCTCGGTGGATATCCCGGCAGCCCCGTAGCAGGATTCTTTGATTCGATGGTAGACATCAAGGACCTGCTGAACGAAAAGGGCATTCGAGCCGCCATCAATCACAATGAAGCGCTCGCAGCGGCAATGCTGAACGGTACGCAAACGCTGCCCTTCCGCGCGATGATCTGCATGAAGAGCGTAGGCATGCACGTGGCTGCCGATGGTTTAGCGCTTGGCAATCTCGCCGGCGCGCACCCTGAAGGCGGCGCGGTAGTGATTTGCGGCGACGATCCCTGGTCAGATTCAACCCAGGTGCCCGCAGACAGCCGCTATATCTTCAGGCACCTGCACATGCCCTTTGTTGAACCTTCGAATGCACAAGAAGTTAAGGACTCCGTTGACGTTGCGTTCAAGATCTCACGTCGTTCGCAAACCTTCTTGGGCTACCTGCTGACCACGAATCTTGCCGACGGCGGCGGATCGGTAGCCTGCAAGGAAAACCAGTACCCAACGTACAACACCAACACGAAATTCGAAATACCTACGTCCGAAATACTCGTTGAACAACGAACCCTGCTTCCCCCAAGAACCTGGTCGCAGGAAGAATCACTTGGCCGCAGGCATCGCCAGGCCATGGAGGTCGCTCGGGAGCTCGGTATCAACCGCATCGAGCATTCCTCCGGCAACCGCAAACCAATCGGCTTCATAACCAGTGGTTTAGCACATGGTTACCTTGTGCAAGTTCTTTTTGACCTGGGCCTGCTCGGCGAGTATCCCATCCTGAAGTTTGGCATGAGCTATCCCATGGACCCGGTACTCATCGAAGAACTTGCGTCACAATGCGACAGGATTGTGGTGGTTGAAGAACGGCGCGGCTTCATGGAGGAGCAGGCAGCCGAGATTCTCCTGGGACTCAGGCAGGAAACCCCTTCGCTGAAGACCGAGTTATGGGGCAAGAAGTTCCCCGGTGGTCTTGTCGGATTACCTTCGACCCGAGGTCTTCACCCATCAATCGTGATCGAACGCCTCGTCCCGCTATTCAAGCTGATAAACGAAGAGAACGGGCCGCAGTCCTCGCTGACCGCCCAGACGGTTGAAACGCTCGATCGCGAAATAGAAACCCTCACTCAGACCGCCAAAGCCGAGATGCCCGGATTCCCCGTGCGTTTGCCAACATTCTGCCCGGGCTGTCCGCACCGCGACTCGGCGTCTCTGTGCCTGGAGATCAAGAAGCACTTCATGGACCCCGTGTACATGAAGCAGATACACAAGCGCGAAGCGATGGACTTGCTGTTCCATGGCGACATTGGTTGCTACACGATGCTCATGTATCCACCAAACGGTGCGCTGATGCGCGACCTGTCTGGAATGGGCCTCGGCGGCGGAACCGGTAGCGGAATAGACCCGTTCGTGACGAACAAAGAAGTCGTCTTCATGGGCGATTCCACGTTCTTCCATTGCGGTGCGCTCGCGATCAGCCAGGCTATAAAGTTAGGCCAGGACATAACTTTCATTATTCTGGACAACTCCACCACGGCAATGACCGGGCACCAAACCACGCCGGAGCTCAACTTCGATGTGCTGGGCAATCCCACCGACGTGCAGGATCTGGAAGATGTAGTTCGCGGAATCGCCAGCCTCACCGACACCCCGATAGTCCGCGTGAATCCGGAGCAGCGTGACGAATATCGCAAGCTTCTGGAGCACACTTTCCTTAGCGATGGCGTGAAAGTTATCATCGCCGACAAGGAATGCGCCATAACTCGCACCAGAAGAAGGCGACGTGGCGAGCGAGCGATCAGAAAACAACTTGGTTATCTGCCTTCGCAGCAACACACGAACGTGAACCAGGATATATGCAAATTCTGCCTTGCATGTGCCGAACTCACCGGCTGCACCGGGCTGAAGCATGTTGAGACCGATTACGGCCTGAAGATAGACACGGATGTAACATGGTGCGTTACCGATGGTGCGTGCGAGCGAATCGGCGCATGCTGCAGTTTCGAGCACATAACCGTCAAACGCAAGAGGCCGCCAAAATCCAAGGTTCCCGAACTCCATCTCGATAACATTCCCGAGCCGGTCATGCCTCCGCTTGATGATATCTGGCGATGCTGCCTGGCTGGATTTGGCGGAATGGGCATAGCGATGCTTACGAGCATCATCATTCGTGCCGGGCACAAAGAAGGATACGATGTCGAATTCATCGACAAGAAGGGCCTGGCGATTCGTAACGGTGGCGTCGTCAGCCAGATCTTGTTCAACTTCAAAAATTGCCCTATCACCGCCGCGATACCTTACGGCAAGGCGGACGTTCTTCTGGGAATAGACGTTCTCGAAGCTGCCCACGTGTTGAATCCCGGCGGTAGGATGCGAGTGGCCTCAAGCGACAGAACCGCTGCGGTCATAAATACCGACAAGATCCAGACCATAAGCGGCATAATGGGTCGCGAAGATTTCGATGTGGACCAACTGGAAGAAACGATCCATCGCTACACCAAGAGCGATGATTACATGGCCCGCAATATCTCGCGCATCTGTGAGAAGTATCTCGGCTCGAAATTGTATGCGAACACCATGATGCTCGGATTCGCATTCCAGAAGGGGCTCATTCCCGTATCGATGCACTCGATAGCCTGGGCAATGAAGGACTCCATCAAGGCCGACTTCCGAAAGAACATGTACGCGTTCAATATGGGCCGAAAGTTCGTGACAGACCCGGACCTCTTCCAAGGTCCGCCCACCCGCACCGGATGGCGAGAAACCCTCGAAGATAAACTTCGCTGGACGATCCGCAGATACAGAAGCGGACAGGAGCGAGGCCGGCAATTGCGCGAGCTTGTCTGCCAGACCATCAGCAAAACTAACGAACTTTCTGAATCTCTCAAACGCGATATCGTAATACGGGCTTATGACGCGATGCGATGGGGCGGCCTGGAATACGCCAAAAAGTATACAGATGCAATCATCGCCATTTACGACAAGGACAGCTCGAACCACAATTTCGAAGCTACCGCCTCAGTCATCAAAACCCTTGCATCGGCGATACTGACGAAAGATATTTTCTACATAGCCGAGCTGGCGACCAGCGGCGAGAAGATGGCCCGGGATCGCGTGAAGTACAACGTGAACCCTGCCAACGGCGACCGCATCATCTATCGCCACATGATGCACTTCAACCGGAGGCATCGCGGCAAGGACAAGCATGTTCATTTCGGCCTCCCGTCATGGGTTCTAAAAATCACCAAGCGAATGACTTGGTTGCGAAATATCTTGCCCGGCTGGAACCGCAAGGAAAACACCTATCTCGCAGCATATATGGAGCTGATTGAGAACTTCGATCCCAAAAGCGATTCCGAGTACGACCGGCAACTTGCAGTGCTGCAATCGCCGCCCTGCTTGAAGTGCATCAATCCCCTGTGCAAGGAAGATGGTTGCCCGCTGAAAAATGAAATCCCCGACTGGATAGACCTAAGCAATCGCGATCAGTGGCAAGAAGCACTCGACGAATTGCACTCGACGAATAACTTCCCCGAATTCACCGGAGCCATATGTCCCGCACCTTGCCAAACTGCTTGCAAGAATGCGAAGAACATCTATCCGCTGAGAATCAAGGATATCGAGCGTCAGATCGTTGAACGTGGATTCTCCGAAGGCTGGATCAGACCACAGCGCGCCAAGGACAAGACTGGCAAGGCCGTTGCGATTATCGGATCAGGGCCGGCCGCGCTGGCAACCGCCCAACAACTTGCCCGCAAAGGCCACAGCGTTACCGTTTTCGAGAAGGATGACAAGCCCGGCGGTTTGCTTCGATATGGCATACCCAACTTCCGTCTGGACAAAACGCTCCTCGACAGACGCATAAAGCAACTCATCGCAGAAGACATTGTGTTCGAGACGAACAAGTGCGTCGGCCTGGATATATCCGCCGACGAGATTCGCAATGACTTTGACGCCGTCTGCATCGCAGCCGGTGCGGTATCGCCGCGTGACCTCGACATCCATGGCAGGAATCTGACCGGCATTCACTTCGCACTGGATTACCTGCGTCAAGAGAACCTCCGCAACGACGCTGGCCTGCCGGGTGACATGAAGGAAATCAGTGCACAAGGGCTGAATGTTGTGGTAATCGGCGGCGGCGACACCGGAGCCGACTGCGTGGATACCGCTATAAAACAGGGCGCCGCCACAGTAACGCAACTTGAACTGCTCGACAAAGCGGATGTCGCCACCAACCCGACACACAAGCGCGATGACAAGGCACAAACTCGCTGGTCGACCATAGCCAAGGCGTTTCTCGGTAACCATCATGTGCATGCGGTCACGGCAGTGCAGGTGAAGTGGCAGAGGTTCTGCAACAAGAAGGAAATGTCTGAAATCCCGCGGACGAACTTCGACGTGCCTGCCGAGATGGTCCTGCTGGCTGTCGGTTTCGAATCCCATATGGACCCGACCCTGACTGACGCCTTTGACCTGGCGCTGGGCGCTAACAACCTCCCGCGCGTCGAGTATTGCCAGACTTCACAACCGGGAGTGTTCGTAGCCGGCGATGTGGCCACCGGCCCGGCGCTCGTAGCCGGCGCAATTGCCGATGGAAGAAAAGCGGCAGCACGTATAGACGAATATCTTTCGTGAACCACCTAAGCCGCTGAAGGCCGATCGCAAGATGCCCAGAGAATCATTTTCGAAAAGAACACTGCGCACCAATCAGATCACCGGCATCCTGAAAGATACCTATCCCGATGTGGTCTGCACTCTCATACACACCGATCCGCTGCAGTTGCTCATCGCTACTATCCTGTCAGCACAATGCACTGACAAACGCGTGAATATCGTCACGCCCACCCTGTTCGCCCACTACCCCACCGCCGCCGATTTCGCACAGTCCGATCAGGAAGAACTCGAACAGGAAATACATTCGACCGGTTTCTTTAGAAACAAAGCCAAGAACATCCGCGGTGCCTGCGAAAGAATCGTCTCTGAGTTCGGCGGCCAAGTTCCACAGACAATGCCTCAACTGCTGTCCTTGCCCGGAGTCGCAAGAAAAACCGCCAACGTTGTTTTGTCTAATGCGTTTGGCGTGAACGTAGGCGTAGTTGTCGATACGCATGTAAAACGCCTGTCGGGCAAACTGGCGCTGTCCAAAGAAACCAACCCCGACAAGATCGAACAAGATTTGATGAAACTCGTTGGGCAGGAAGACTGGGGATTGTTTTCACACTTGCTCGTATTTCACGGCCGCGCGTTTTGCAAGGCTCGCAAACCCGACTGCCCCAACTGCCCTATCAACCATCTGTGCCCATCGGCTGAGATTTAGCATCCCATTGAAACTCCAGAGCATTCCCAGCTTCTTTTTGGCCTTTGGATTTTGCAATGACTTCGGCCCGCTACCCGAAGGGTGGTAACGATCTGAAAACGATCTGAACTGAATTCACAAAACACTCGCTCACACAACATCGCGATTTTCATCTTCGTGCGATGAGTGTTCTGCCTGGCTGCGATCTTCATCCTGCCGATTGTGATTGATGCCGAGTTTCTTGGCGTACAGACGGTAGAGATCTTCCGGCTCCAATCCGAGCAACTGAGCCATGCTCACCAGGAAGAACAACATGTCAGTCACTTCGACTCTGGCGTTCTGGATATCCTGCAATTCGTACTGCCTGCCCTCTTTGGCTTCACGATACCAATGCTTCCAGCTCAGGCATTCCTGCAGTTCGTGACACTCCGACGCCATCGCGTCGAGATAGTTTTTCAGCGCCTTGCCGACCTCTGTTCGGACCCCGCCCTCTTCAGGCAAACTGCCGTCGCCTTCGGCGCATGTGAGTTTGCCGCCGATTCCCGCGGTATCAAAACCCGCTCGCTTGTTCAGTTCGGCTTGCAGAGGCCAGATTGCTTCCAGTGAATCTATCGCATTATCGTTCATTGTTTTCGACGCCTTATTGCTTTGCTTATCCAACCGTTGGTATGTCGCTGAAGAATATTTATACCTGTTTGCCAATCGAAACTCACGCGGTTTCGTGGCTGGGATCCTGTTCATCGCGAACGTCGACACAACAAGACTAAATCGCTTGCCTGACAGCACCGCCTCGCTTTGGTAAGATGTGCACATGTGCGGATTCGCTGGCGAATACATCCTGGCTGGTTTCCCGGCCGCTGCCGACCTTGACACCGTCGAAAAGATGGCGGGGCGGCTTTCTCATCGTGGCCCTGACGATACAGGAGCGTTTATCTCGGCCGACCGCCGGTGCGCGATGGCATTTCGACGGCTCAGCGTAGTTGACCTAGCTCACTCCCATCAGCCAATGTCTTCTGCAGATGGTGCCTGCACCGTAGCGTTTAATGGCGAGATCTACAATTTCCAGCGACTTCGCGCCAACTTGTCATCGCAGGGATTTGAATTCTCCACACACGGTGACACCGAAGTGCTTCCGGCCCTGTGGCAGAGCGACGGTCCCAAGATGCTCTCACAATTGAACGGAATGTTTGCCTTTGCTCTCTATGACTCTCGCGACCAGACGCTCTTCCTCGCTCGCGACAGACTCGGGCAGAAACCTCTCTGGTATGCTATCTTGAACGATCGCATCGCGTTTGCCAGCGAGGCAAAGGCCCTTCTCGCCCACCCCCAAGTGCGCCCGCACGTAGACCCGGCTGCCATAAGCTATTATCTCACATTGGGTTACATTCCCGCTCCGCTCACCGCCTGGCGCGGGATATCCAAGTTGCTTCCCGCACACTCCCTGCAATTTGGCCCGGCGGATGCTGAGCAAACACGCTACTGGCAGCCTCTGATTGACGACCTGCCAACCAGCCGCGATACCCTCGTCGACATGGTCCGTACGAAAGTGACTGATGCCATTGGCAGCCGGCTTTTGAGCGATGTTCCCCTGGGTGCACTGTTGAGCGGCGGAGTCGACTCATCGATAATCGTGGCGGTAATGGCTGAGCTGGCTGGCAAGACCGGCGGCGTGCGGACTTTTACTGCGGGTTTTGCACAAAACGAATTCGACGAACGTCCCGCCGCTGCCGCCACCGCTGCACACTGCGGGACACTGCACACCGAACTGCTTATTCATCCAGAAGTTAACGGCGCAATAGACCGGATTATCTCTCAATATGACGAGCCGTTTGCCGATTCGAGTGCCCTGCCCACATACCTTATATGTAGCCAGGCGAGAGAACATGTCACCGTCGCGTTGGCCGGTGATGGCGGCGACGAGGTATTCGCTGGATACGATCGGTACCGAGCGATGAAGCTGGCGTCGCAGTTAGGCGCGGCCGGCTATTTCGCGATGCGTCTTGCGGGCACGATTGCCAGATTCGTGGCTCCCAAGAATGAACGTAACCGGTTGCGGAGGTTAGCCCGTTTTGCCGATGGATTACCGTATCCCCCTGCTCTACAATATCTTATGTACCGTGGCCTGTTTCTTTCGAACGATCTGGAGCGTCTTGTCCGACCTGATCTCTTTGCCGGGTTATCGCCTCAAGGAGTTGAAGAATGGTTCTGTAATTTGTATGAATCCCAGGATCTTCCCGACGAGGTAGCTTACAGCCAGCATCATGATTTGATGACGTATTTGCCAGACGACATTCTGGTGAAGACCGATATTGCTTCGATGGCGGCCTCGCTTGAACTCCGAGCCCCCTTCCTGGACCATAACGTGGTTTCGTTAGGTCTCGCCCTTCCGGCAGATCTGAAGGTACCGGGCAAGCGTGGCAGCGGCAAATCAATCCTTCGCGACGCATTCGGCGATCTCCTGCCACCGGAAGTCTTCCGGCGTCCCAAGAAGGGATTTGGCGTTCCCTTGGGCGACTGGCTTCGTGAAGAGTTGAAGCCAGAGCTTCAGGAAACACTTTTAACTCCTGCGATGGATGGTGTTGGCATTTTCCACCCCGAAGCGGTGGCTGGTCTGATAAACGATCATGTTTCCGGCAAGGCAGATCACCGTCACCGGCTTTGGGCAATGCTTGTGCTGGCAAAATGGCTTCAGAAGTTCCCCCTGGAAGCCGACTGAGCGTCTCCTTCACAAATTGTTCCACGTGGAACATCTCTTCTTCCTGACCAGCCCACCCAATCGCCCATCCGCTGAGAAACTCCGCAATGCAGCGATTTCCCTGTTCCACGTGGAACAATCCCATCCTCATCCTCTTTCACTCACCCCGACAAAATGTCCAAATACCCTTTCATCACATCATATTTCCGCTTCTCCTTGCATTTGCCGCCAATCTTCGGGTATCTTCACCCCTGAAGCTTATGGGCAAGCTGCTTACGCCTCCGTGTCAGCCACCCGTATTTAACAGCCACAGACGATCTATTTCGTCTTCTACAGGGAAAGGAGTCCGATTATGGCAGCAAAACAAGCCGCTCAAAAGAAGAAACGCCTCGGGCGGGGGCTTTCCAGCCTCATCAGCACACCGACCACCACCGAAGAAACCACACCCGCCAAACATAAATCGATTTCCGTGCCTTCTGCCCAAACCCATGACCAAGCGGCTTCGCCTGTTCTGGAAACCGGCAAACCCGCCGATATACGAACTCGCGACATCTCCGCCAATCCGTATCAGCCTCGCCATGAATTCAAACCCGACGAACTCAACGGCCTGGCTGCGTCCATCCGTGAACAGGGAATACTCCAGCCGCTCATCCTCGTGCGAACCTCTGATGAGGCTGCTGACCAACCATATGTACTCATCGCCGGTGAACGCAGACTCCGCGCCGCCCGTCAGATTGGCCTCACAACTGTCCCGTGCGTTATAAAGGATGCAGATCAGCAGCAGATGCTTGAGTGGGCGATCATAGAGAACATCCAGCGCGAAGATTTGAACCCGGTCGACAGGGCACGGGCGTATCGCGATTATCTCGATCGCTTCCAGTTCACACAAGCCCAAGCAGCTGAACGCCTGGGCGAACCTCGCACAACTATAGCTAATCATTTGCGCATACTAGACTTAACCGACGATGTCCAAAAGATGCTCATTGACGGACGCCTCAGCTTTGGGCACGCAAAAGTGCTTGCGGGGCTTGCGGGAAATCCTGAAGTCCAGCTTTCGCTCGCCTGCAAAGTGGCGGCCGGTAGCGCTTCGGTCAGGCAGCTTGAAGAGCTGGTCGCCCAAGAGCAGGGCAAGGGCGACCCCCAGGCGGCAGCCAAGACATCTAAGCTGAAGACCAGGCCCGCCTACATCCTTGACCTCGAAGAGCAACTTACACAGGTCGTCGGAACGCGGGTGGCAATCCAGACTGGCAAGAAACGCCACACGGGAAAGATTGTGCTGGAATTCTACAGCCTCGACGATTTCGACAGAATCTCACAATCGCTCGGCTTGTCCATTGAAAGCTAATCTGCTTCAAGAATACTGTAACCACTTATCATATAACCAGTAAGAATCTACACAAAACTGGCGAGGCGCTCTTGGTTCCCTATGGTCTGGACCATCGGCTTCCTACGGCACATGACACAACCGAGGCGAAGAAGATTCTATGTCCGATAACCCTAATTCATACCGGCCTCGCGTCCTCAGCGGGCTCAAACGCCGCAAGAGACCTTTCCAATCCAAGCGAAGTCAGCGAAACAAGAATCGCAGAAATGTGCTGATCATGCTTGTTTTTACTGGTGTGCTTGGGGGAATTTGCTGGCATCATCATAGCCGTAGCAAACAGACACAGAGCAGGGAATCCAATCGTGCAATAGCACAGAAGTACTGTACACAATACCAGTTACCGATAGCTTTTGTATCCGATATTATCAGTGCCGAAAGTAGTTGGAACCAATATGCGGAATCAAAGGTCCACGCCAAGGGACTCATGCAAATCATGCCGGCGGCGGAGAAGGACGTTGCCAAGAAGTACGGTATCGCCAAGGGTGATCCATTCGATCCGGAGTACAATCTGCACGTGGGCATCGCGTATCTGAGGATGCTGGCAGACCGCAAATCTCTAGGCGCAAGCGCGTATCTAGTTGTGGGTGCATATCACATGGGACCCACGCGCCTGGCGAAGCTACACATCAAACATGCAAAACTGTCTCCCAGGCAACTCATCGAGAAACACGCCGGACCCGCAACACGTGCATACTGCAAGAAGATCCTGAATGGAAAAGACTGGAAGATTCCACCTGCAAAGTAGGATTCAAGTAGGGCGACAACTACACAACGTCCGCCCATAACGTGTTATACGCCAACCTGTTACCGCGATCTAGTAATCTATAGGAACACCGAATCACCACGCAACTGGCCACGCAAACACGCCAGTCAGCAAAGCATATCCGTATCGCCCAAATCTTCGCGCGGGACCCGAATATCATTCAGTTGGCTATGCTGTACATTCTTCGGCTCGTGCATCGCCATGACCTTATCGGGGAACCACGTCGCCGGCCCTCGCCGATTGTGCTTATGCAGTGCACAGAGCGTCTGGGCGCATTTCCCGCCGAATTGATCGCACTGGACGAGGTATACATCAAACGCACCCGACTCCAGCAGCATATACTTGCCGTCAGGCCCGATGGGATACCTCCCGCCAACGATCTGACCATATTGAGGACAACCTACTCTGATTGGTTTATACTTGGCCAAAGTCCTGTGTTCCTTGCGACGTCAGTATAGATAATACAAATTTCGCACGCTTTTTCTAACCGATTTTCACAACACCTGCATTCGCTGCGCGTGTGCGAAATTCTTTTCTGGCATGAGATAAGTGTTTCTTCATAAGGCATTAGCTTCGCTTTAAAAGCAGAACTTGCGAGCAGTAGACGG
>CBDUQP010000030.1:0-27871 GCA_965369385.1 uncultured Phycisphaerales bacterium | reverse complement strand
GCTCGGCGAAATTCCGCGCACTCGCGACAGGATCCATTTTTCAACGGACTGCTAGACGAATCGCACGTACCTGCTTGCTCCCGGCCACAGTATTGCAGATGGGTGAAGATTTACGATGCATTAAGCATTTATCGCTGCATCGGTTTTGAAAACCCAACATGAGCAGTCAACCACCATAGAGTTCCAGGCGGCATCTCGATATAATGCCCCGATCCAGAACCAGACGTCATATCTGCCCATTAAAGCGTTCTATCCGTCTGGGTGCGAGATATCTCACCCACCATCGAGCGTCATTTGCGACAAAACACTGGCATATTATGATGCCTTTGTCTATAAATCTCAACTTGCTCATGATGTTACGATAGCAAACCACCGGCGAGGGTGGCGGAATTGGCAGACGCGCCAGATTTAGGTTCTGGTACCGAAAGGTGTGCAGGTTCGAGTCCTGTTCCTCGCATTATCGCATCTCAACATCCGATTCGCACGTCCGATGGCAAAAATTGGTCGATCACAACGTCCAGCTACATCACTTGGCGTGACCTGCTCAGTCGCTTGCTCGCTCGCAGGCCAATTCGCTTTGAGACTTCTTGACGCCCTTGGCCGCCCTTTCCGCCTGGAAACTCTGCAATGAGACGTAGTAGAAACCGAATGCGAAGATGATCAGGAACGGGGCCGTGATGGCCGACCTGAGATGCACAATACTGAGAATCGCGCAGATGCTCATATAAGTCCCAAATGCGAACTCAAGGTATGGGACGATCTTGCGTTTGCTTTTCGGCTGATTCTTATCGACGACTACGGGCTTGGCGGTAGCGGTGCCGAACTTCGGCGTACGCACAAATTCGCTCTCCTTGCCTATAAGTGCTTCGATGATCGCCTTGGTGTTCGATACGCACAAGCCCACACCAAGCGCCATAAGCATTGGCATGAACTTCAACGCTGATCGCCAGTCACGTGCCAGATAGAACTGGCTAGCTGCATAGAACACAGTAGCCGACATCGTTGCAAGCGTGAACACGCTCAGGTCAAACACTGCACGCCACATCGAGCTGCCCGAAATCGGCGTGGTCTGCAGATACATCGCCGGGAACAGCAGAAGCAGCAGGACAGTCATGTATATGTGCATGGAGAAACATGTGAGATGGAAGAAACCCTCGATCTTTACCTTCAACGGCGCTTTGGACAGCATCAGCTTCGGTAGGAGTTTCAGGGCAGTCTGCGCGCCACCCTTGGTCCATCTGAACTGCTGGGCCTTGAATGCGTTCATCTCCGGGGGAAGCTCTGCAGGTGATGCGAGCTCGGGAAGGTATACAAACTTCCAGCCCTTCAGTTGTGCGCGATATGACAGGTCAAGATCTTCGGTAAGCGTATCGTGCTGCCAACCGCCCGCGTGATCGATCGCTGCCCGCCGCCATGTGCCAGCGGTACCGTTGAAGCTCATGAATCGATCACTACGATTGCGGGCTACGTGCTCAATTGCGAAATGACCGTCGAGAAAAATCGCCTGCGACTTGGTGAGCCAACTGTCATTACGATTCAGATGCTCCCAGCGGCTTTGCACTACGCAGACCTTCGGATCGGTGAAATACTGGATCGAACGCAAGAGGAAATCGGATACTGGAACGAAGTCCGCGTCAAATATGGAAACGAACTCGCCAGTAGCGCTCTTCAGGCCTTCAGACAGTGCGCCGGCTTTGTACCCGCTGCGATTGTCGCGGTGAAGATACTCCACATCAAAGCCCTTGGCCTGCATGTCTGCAACTGTGGCTTTGGCGATTTCGCAAGTGCCGTCAGTACTATCGTCAAGAACCTGTATCTGCAACTTATCAAGTGGATAGTCTATCTCGCAGGTCTTCTCGATAATCCGCCTGGCCACCGCTTCCTCGTTGTACATCGGCAGTTGCACTGTTACGCGGGGCAGCTCGTCAAACGTACTGGCCTGCTTGGGGTGCTTGCTGCGGTGAACAGCAAAGAGGAATACAATTGCGAAACGGTGGAAGCCATACAGACATACCATCGCCAGCGCGAAGGTATAGACGGCCATGAATGTGGCGTATGCCAGTTGTACCCAGTCCATTGTGTTTCTCTTTTCGTCCCTACTTATTGTGTATCGAGAGAATTCCCAACCAGTTTAATGATAAGCCGCTAGGTTGTGAGCGGTCAAGCGCCGATTCGGCTTCCTCCCGCACCGCCGCCCGAACAGACGACAAACTTGCGGGCAAACTACAGCTTCGAAGCTATTTCCCTCGCCAGCTCCGCTGCCCTGCCATCCGGATACGAGCCCGCCGGCCAATTAAGATCGAAAGCATCGCCACCGTTACGTGGTATTATGTGAAAATGCACGTGCATCACCACCTGCCCAGCCACTTTCCCGTTATTCTGAAGCACATTCACCCCCTCGCACTCGGTGACAGCCTGCACCGCACCAACCAGCGAAGGCAGCGTTGATAGCATGCGCCCCGCCTCGTCGGAATCCATGGTGTCGAGCGTCTGATGGTGATCCTTGGGAATCAGCAGCACGTGCCCCTCGCAAAACGGACCAACGTCCATGAAGGCCAAACAAACATCATCTTCATAGACCTTCGCCGATGGGATATCGCCGGCCGCTATCTTGCAAAAAATACAATTCTCATCTTTCATGCCACGACTCTCTTTTTGCAATGCCTTTTAAGCTAATCGCCCTCACTGTACACCGGCAAAATCATTCTACACTCTGCACGTGTCCATACAATGCCCCACAGCGCAAATAAAAGCAAGAACCCACAGAGCATTCTGCGGATTCCTGCTTGTTATACGGATCAGCCGATCGGGCAACAGCGTCCCGTTGGCTTGCTTACTCTTTGGCTGCGTCGTCAGCGTCTTCTGCCGGTGCGGCTTCAGCAGCGGCCTCTTCGACCACTTCTTCAGTTACCGGAGCATCTTCGGCTTCGGCGGCGTTGGGGGCGGCTTTGTCCTTCTTGGCCAGATCACCTGCAGCTTCGTGGCGTTTGGCGGCCTTTTCTCGGCGCTTCCCGCTACCTGTATCGCTACCGCCTGACATATCCTCTTCGACCAACTGGAGGATTACCTGCTTTCCGCCATCGCCAAGTCTCCGTTCGGCGATATGAACGATGCGAGTATATCCACCGTTTCGCTCAGCGTATTTCGGTGCGATATCGGCGAAAAGCCTATGTACAACCTTCTGGCCATCAGCTCGCACGAACTCGCCGAGCTTCTCGTCTTTGACCGAAAGATGACGATCGCCAAGCCTGGAAAGAACCAGCCGACGGGCGTGCAGGGTGCCCTTCTTGGCGAGGGTGATAAGTTTCTCAACGAATCGTCGCAGTTCTTTCGCTTTGGCTTCTGTCGTACGGATTGCTCCGTGCTCAAACAGGCCCATAGCCATGTTCCGTCGCATCGCCTTGCGGTGGCTTGGCGTGCGATTCAGATGTTTTCCAGCTACTCGGTGACGCATGAATATACCTTCTTAACTACCATTGTTTACGCGAATCGTATGCTACTCGACGATATCATCATCGTCATCGTCGTCATCGTCATCCAACACGGATGAGCCAGCCGGATCGTATCCGCCCATTTCCAGGCCCATTTCCTGGAGCTTGCGTTTCACTTCGCGGAGTGAAGTCTTTCCAAAGCTGCGTATTTTGAGTAGATCGCCTTCAGAATACTTAATCAAGTCGCCGACAGTTTCGACTTCCGCGGCTTCGAGGCAGTTGTTACTGCGGACAGTCAGCTCGAGTTCGTGAACGCTCTTGGAGAGCTTCTTCATCAGCTCGGCGTCAACTTCTTCCTCGGCTTCGCCCGCTGCGGATTCTACGATCTGTTCGCCCAGCTCGAAGTACTGCACAAACGGGTTCAGGTGCTTGCGGAGGATCTTGCTTGATTCGACAAGCGCCATCTCCGGCGATACCGTACCGTTCGACCATATCTCGACAATAAGCCTGTCGTAGTTCGTCCTCTGTCCAACGCGGGTATCTTCGGTGCGATACCGTACACGCCTGACCGGCGAGAAGGACGCATCGATCTGGAGCAACCCAGATTCCTGATCCTCATCCCTGTCATAATGCTCATCGGCGGGCACATAACCACGTCCCCGCTCCACGACCATTTCCATGTCAAACGCAACATCGTCTGTCAACGTGGCGATGACCAAGTCGGGATTCATTATCTCGACTGATGGATCGGCTTCGATCATATCTGCTGTCACCGGACCCTTGGTTTCGCTGTGCAAGCGAATGGTCCTTGGCCCGTCGGCGTGACTCTTTACGACGAGGCACTTCACGTTCAGGATGATGTCGGTGACATCTTCCATAACGCCGGGCAGAGACATAAATTCATGCGTAGCACCGGCGAGTTTCACGCTGGTGATCGCTGCGCCTTCGAGACTGCTAAGCAGTACCCGTCTGAGCGCATTTCCTATCGTAGTACCAAAGCCACGCTCAAACGGTTCTACCATGAACCGACCATACGTAGCCGTGGAAACTTCCTGTTCGTTCACTACCCTCGAGGGCAATTCCAGACCTCGCCACCTAATCTGCATTGACGTTCGCCTCCGTCCTTTCGGATCGCTAGGGTTCCTGAGTCCGTCTCAGTACTTCTGCATACAGATTACTGGCTGCAGAATTCGATGATAAGGTTGGCTTCCACGGGAATCATTACGTCATCCCTGGTGGGAAGTGCAACAACCTCACCTTCCATTTTGGTCATATCCAACGTCAGCCAGTTCTGGAGACGCGGCTCGCCAAGGTCTTCCATTCTCGCACGAACGAGATTCTGGGAACGTTCGGCCTGCTTAATCGTGATCTTGTCACCAACCGATACACGATAGCTCGCCACATCAACCGGACGTCCATTCACATGAATATGACCATGTCCGACCAACTGCCGGGCAGAAGGCCTTGAAGGAGCCAGTCCCATCTTGTGAACCACGTTATCCAAACGACGTTCCAGCAGGCTCAGCAAAGCGGCACCGGTGTCGCCCTTCTGGTGCTTTGCTTCATCGTACAAGTTGATGAACTGCTTGTCGCGGATACCGTAGTATCTCTTAACCTTCTGCTTCTCTCTGAGACGTAGACGGTATTCACTACCGCGGCCTCTACGCCAATTATGCATCCCAGGCGGGAACATTCGGCGTTCAATCTTGCCGCTTTCGCTGCGTTCGCCCTTAAGCATCAGGTTGATGCCTTCACGACGACTCAGTCTGTCAGTTGGGCCTGTATAGCGTCCCATATCTGCGAGCTCCTACTTATGTACTACCGGGTAGTACCTTCTTACGGCAATTATTCCTGTTAGTCACAACTAACATATACCCCGGCGAACGAGAATCTGAATATTTCAAATCCCAATGTTCAGCCGGTACAGCATTTAGACGCGACGCTTCTTCCGTGGTCTGCAACCATTGTGCGGAATCGGCGTGATATCTTCTATCGAAAGTACCTTTAAACCCGCACCCTGGAGGGCACGAATAGCACTTTCTCTGCCGCTACCGGGGCCCTTTACGCGGACCTCGACTTCGACCATGCCCATCTTCTTCACCCGTGCGGCAGCGGTTTCGGCTGCTCGCTGGGCGGCAAACGGTGTGCTCTTGCGGCTGCCCTTGAAGCCGATGGCTCCCGAAGAGCTGCTGGCCAGAACGTCACCATTGGGATCCGTGAATGTAATCAGGGTATTATTGAATGTCGCACGCACATGAACTACGCCGCGTGACACATGTTTCCTGACTTTCTTGCTTTTGCGTTCCTGAGCCATGGCTTAGCGCATCTCCTTGACCGACTTCTTGCCTGCAACTGTCTTCTTGGGGCCCTTGCGGGTGCGGGCATTCGTTTTCGTCCGCTGTCCGCGACAAGGCAGGCCTCGTCTGTGACGCAATCCGCGATAGCATCCAATATCTCTCAGGCGGGTAATGTTCTGCTGAACCTGCCGTCTGAGCTGACCTTCAATCAGATAATCCTCGCCCAGGACAGCGGCTATTCTGGAAAGCTGATCTTCCGTCAATTCCTTGGCGCGGGCCGTCGGGTCCAATCCGCATTTCTCGCAGATAGCACTAGCGATTTTCGGACCAACGCCATAGATGTACCGAAGGGAATAAACCGTCGGCTTGTCATTCGGTATGTCTACACCTGCCACACGTGGCATACGCTCATCTCCTTAAAACCGCTAACTACCCTTGACGCTGCTTATGCTTGGGATTATCGCAAATCACTCGAACCACACCCTTGCGGCGGATGATCTTGCAGTTCTCGCAAATTCTCTTTACAGAACTTCGTACCTTCATGGCTACACCTGTCCGCTTTGCCGGGCCAACTTCGTCACAGCCCGTTATTATACTTACTTACCGTCCGTGAGCACTGTGACGCCATCTTCAGTTATCGCCATTGAATGCTCAAAGTGTGCTGACGGTTTTCGGTCACACGTCTCTACTGTCCAACCGTCAGATGCATACTCAACGTCTGTAGTACCAAAGTTTACCATCGGCTCTACCGCTAACACCAAACCCGGCACCAGGTCGATATCTCGTCTTAGCAACTCTCGCGACGCATAGTTCGGAACCTTCGGATCTTCGTGCATTCCACGACCTATCCCATGTCCAACAAACTCGCGAACCACATGAAAGCCTTCCGACTCCACATAGTCTTGCATCGCTGCCGCTACGTTCGACCACTTCTCGCCCGGCCTGGCCATTGCCACTGCCATCGCCAGCGAATTACGCGTTACATCTACAAGATGCCTCGTGCTTTCGGAAACTTCACCAACAATAAACGTCTCCGCTGCATCGCCGCACCAACCATCGAGCTCTACGCCAAAATCGATACTGACGATCTGTCCGTCACTGATGCTCCTGTTTGACGGAATTCCGTGAACAACTTCATCGTCTACCGAAGCACAGATAGCTCCAGGGAACGGCCCTGCTCCAGGACGCCCCGGAACTCCCTTGAAGAGGCATTTTCCGCCTTCCTCAATACAAAGTCTCTCGGCTTCTGCATCCAATTCTGCGGTTGTAACACCGGGCCTTAGCATCTCGCCCATTCTATCCAGAACCAGCCTTACAATCCGCCCAGCGGCTCGCATCTTCTCAATATCGTCTGGAGTCTTCAGCCTAATAGCCACGTATTATCTCTAATCCCAACTATTTTGCAAGTTGCGTTAAAGCTTCGATCATCGCGACAGTTACATCGTCTGGGCTGGCGTTACCGTCAACTTCTACAAAGTTAATCCCGTCGACACCACCATAATAAGAAATAACAGGCTCAGTTTGGGAACGATATGCTTCCAATCGCTGCCTGACCACTTCTTCTGTATCATCACTGCGTTGTGTCAGTTGGACACCATCCACATCACACACGCCTTCAACCTTGGGCGGGATAAACGTCACATGATAGCCTTTTCCGCACTCAGGGCAACTACGGCGTCCAGTTATTCTTCCAACAATCTCATCTGCGTCAGCTTTTATGACCACAACTGCATCCAGCGGCTTGCTTGCCGCCGAAAGCTGTGCGTCCAACGCTTCGGCCTGTGCGACTGTCCGAGGAAAACCATCAAGCATCAAACCGCCATCAACCTTCGTAATGGCCTTGGCCATCATTTCCACAACAATTTCGTCAGGAACGAGCTGTCCGGCGTTCATATATTCTGCAAGTTTTTCGCCAAGATCGCTTCCGCTTGCCTTTTCTCCGCGGAAAATATCTCCGCTTGAAAGGTGTGTGAATCCGAACTTGTCAACCAGCCTGGCCGCCTGCGTACCTTTTCCGGCACCGGGAGGGCCCATAAGCACGATCCTCATCTGTACGCTCCCTTAATCCGCGTACTCCCACCGAGGAACCCGCCATAATTTCGCATAACAAGATTAGCTTCAATTCTTTGCACCAGATCAAGA
This sequence comes from uncultured Phycisphaerales bacterium, assembly GCA_965369385.1. Classification (GTDB taxonomy): domain Bacteria; phylum Planctomycetota; class Phycisphaerae; order SM23-33; family SM23-33; genus CBDUQP01. Next base: position 20,001 of record CBDUQP010000030.1, on the reverse strand, counting down.
GTCACTGACACAACAATCAGCAGGCCAGTTCCGCCCAGGAAGGACGATATCGACCCGGGAATTCCAAATGCAGCACTGACGATCATTGGCAGCGATGCTATCACGGCAAGGAACGCCGCTCCGCAGAACGTAATTCTGCCCATAACTCGCTCAAGATACTCAGCCGTCCTGCGACCCGGACGCAAACCCGGGATAAAGCTACCGGCGTCACGCAGTTGCTCAGACATCTCCTTCGGGCGGAACTGAACCGTAGTCCAGAAGAACGCGAAGAAGAAGATAAGTATCACAAAGGTAAACACATATGTGAAACTTCCGCCCTGGAAAGCACCACTGATCATACCCCATATGGAGCCCCACATGCCATTGGGCCAAGCACTCGCCAGGCGGCTGAACACGACACCAGGGAAAATCATCAGCGAACTGGCGAAAATGATCGGCATTACGCCGCCATGGTTCACCCTAAGCGGCAAGTACTGACGCTGACCGCCGTAAACGCGACGTCCGCGAGTGTGTTTTGCCTGTTGGATAGGTATTCGGCGTTGGCCCTGTGTTATCAGGATCGCACCGGCAACCACGAAGACGAAGGCGGCCAGCAGGCACAGGCCCGCAGGTACGCCAATCGTTCCCTTGTCAATCCCACGGTAGAGCTCCATGAGAGCAACGGGCAGTCTGGCGGCGATACCGGCCATGATAATAAGGCTGATGCCGTTACCGATACCATACTCATCAATCTGCTCGCCAACCCACATAAGGAACATCGTTCCCGCAGTCAGGCCCAACACGCCCATTACGAACACGAGCGTTGAATCGCGATACTGGGTGTACAGCAACTGCTGGCTTCGCATCATCACCATCCACATTGTTCCCTGCACGATACAGAGACCAACTGTGGCGTAGCGAGTGTATTCCTGGATCTTCTTGTTACCGGCAGGGCCTTCCTTGCGAAGCTTCTCAAGGCTGGGCACTACGCTAACAAGAAGTTGGAAGATAATCGAAGCGGTAATATAAGGCATGATGCCAAGTCCCAGAATCGTCGATCTCTGGAAGTTGCCACCAGTAAGGATACTTGCCTGTTGGAGTGCCTGTTGCACAGCACCCTTGCCCTCGGCCCACGAAGCAAGCTTGCTCTGGTCAAGACCGGCAAGCGGAAGAACGTAGCCAATTCGATAGATGCACAACAGACCAATAGTGAAACCAAGCTTTTTAACCAGTTCAGGAATCGAGAAAACGTTCTCGAGCACGATCTTGGGACGAGATGCAGTACACAGCGACCAGTAAAACAAGCCGCCAATAATCAGCCCGCCCACTACGCTGAACGCGCTATCGAGCGCATCGGCATCGGCATTGGCAGGATCAGCAGCAGCGATTAGACCTTCTACGCCACCCCAGATCAACCACGCCGTGGCTGCTGCGATCATCACACCCAATATCATTCTGAAAGACTTAAAAGCCATTGGATATTTCCATTCCTTTGCGGCCGCTACGAACTCAGACGGTCTCCGCCGTCCCACCGGCCTTTGCGATCTTCTCTTCAGCAGATGCAGAGAACTTATTCGCTTTGACGGTCAGCTTCTTGCTGAGATCGCCATTGCCCAATATCTTGAGCAGCTTGCTAGAATCATCGATAAGCCCGGCTTCCTGCAACATCGCGGCGTCAACAACTGCGTCGGCGTCGAACGTTTCGAGGTCAGCCAGGTTAACTATTTGATAGTCCTTGCGGAAGTTAGCGTTATTGAAACCACGCTTGGGCAATCTGGCGAGCTGCGGGTTGCTACCACCAGCATATGCCAATCGGCGGTTTGCACCGGAGCGCTGTCCGCGGCCTTTGTGCCCTCTTCCGGAGGTCTTGCCATTACCCGAACCGTTTCCGCGTCCTACGCGGTTGGCGGTCTTGTGGGCGCCGGCTTCGCTGAGAATATCGTCGAGGTTCATCCTAAGTCTACTCCTCGCAGTGCAGCCACCGATTCGGCGGACCGCAGCTTTTTGAGAGCATCCATCACAGCCCTCAGCAGGTTCTTCGGTGAAGTCGAACCATGGGATTTCGTAAGAACGTTCTCAATACCTGCCAATTCCAGCATGGGTCTGACCTTCTTACCCGCGATAACGCCGGTACCATCTGAAGCGGGCAGCATTATAAGGCTGGACGCTCCCGATCTTCCCGTGATGCTATGGGGAATTGTCTTTCCCTTGAGACTGATCTCGACAAGCGATTTGCTGGCTTCAGAGATACCCTTTTCGACAGCAACGGGTACTTCGTTTGCCTTGCCATAACCGATACCGATCTTACCGTTGCGATCGCCAACGACGACAAGTGCCGCAAAGCTGAAGCGTCGGCCACCCTTGACTACCTTAGAACAACGGTAGATCTGGATAACGTTGTCTTCCAGGCCGCCACGGTCTTCGAAGCTATCCTTGCGATCTCCGCGTCGGGGCTTCTTATTTCCTCTTTCTAACGCCACTTTGCGTGCTCCTGTTCTGCCTTAGAATTCCAAACCGCCCTTGCGGACAGCATCGGCCAGTTCTTTCACTCGCCCATGGTAGGCGTAGCCGTTGCGATCAAAGACGACTTTTTTGATGCCGGCTTCGACTGCCCTAGCCGCCAAGGCTTCGCCGACCTTGCGGGCGGCGTCCTTGTTACCAGTGCTTTCCAACGCGTCTGTAACGGTCTTCAACATCGTAGAAGCCGAAACCAGTGTCCTGCCGCCAAGATCATCTATGATTTGAGCATAGATATTCTTGTGGCTTCGGAATACTGTCAGACGTGGCCTGTCAGGAGTTCCGTTGACGTTCTTCCGAACATGCCTTTTGCGACGCGTCCGGCGGAGATTTTTCTTCTCTATTGCCTTCATGGTCCATTCATCCCGAAACGGGGTCTATCACAATGCTTTACGCACCACCTGCACCGGCAAACTGCTTACCGGCCTTACGCTTGATGTACTCACCAGCGTAACGAACGCCCTTACCCTTGTAAGGATCGGTCTTGCGTGCCTTATGGATCTTGGCTGCAAACTGACCAACGCCCTGCTTGTCACATCCAGAGACTGTCAGTTTCGCCGGATCGCTATCGCCGCGAGCCTGGGGCGTCTCAATAGTCACGACAATATCCACCGGCACCTCAAAGATAACCGGATGGCTGTAACCGCAATTTACCGTCAGCTTGTTACCTGCAAGGTTCACGCCATAGCCAACGCCATAAATTTCCAACTGCTTGCTGAAGCCCTTAGAGCAGCCTTCCACCATGTTGGCGATAAGACTTCTGGTCAGGCCATGAAGGCTCCGTGTGAACTTTGCTTCGTCCTGCCGGGTCACATTCACAAGCTTGCTGTCGCTATCTATCTCGACAGCCACTTCCGGGCGATGAGTCCAGCTCAGCTTACCCTTGGTGCCCTCAACGTTAACCGTCTGTCCTGAAACAGTGACGGTCACTCCGCTGGGGATGGCTATCGGTGTTTTTCCAATACGAGACATGCTTCAACCTCGTTAACTTACAGTGCAAAGAACTTCGCCGCCGGCATTATTCGCGCGACATTGTCTGTCGCTGAATATTCCGCTCGACGTCGAAACGATCGAGATTCCCAGACCACCCATCGGTCGGGGAAGCTCACCTGCGCCGCGGTACACCCGGCAGCCCGGTTTGCTCACACGGGTTATCTCAGTAACCACGTCTTCGCCACGTGCTCCATATTTCAGGTAAACCCGCAACAATCCCTGCTTCTCGTCTTCGATACGTTTGAAGTCGAGGATATATCCTTCATCCTTCAGCACGGAGCAGACACCTGAACAGATTTTCGATGCCCTTACGTTAACTACGGAGTGCCTCGCACGCAGTGCGTTGCGAATCCGAGTCAACATGTCAGCAATCGGGTCGGAAAGACTCATCTTGTTCTATCCTCTCTACCAACTGGCCTTTTTAAGACCAGGTATCTTACCTTCGTGAGCGAGGTTCCGCAGGCAAATCCTGCAAATCTTGAACTTGCGGTACACCGCTCGCGGACGGCCGCACAATTCGCATCTGCGAGTCTTACGACTTGAGAACTTTGGCTCTCTCGCGCTCTTCGCTATCTGGGCCTTTGTTGCCATGGATTATCGACCTTCCTCATCATCCTTACGGAACGGCATACCCAGGAGTGTCAGAAGCTCTCTGGCTTCTTCGTCACTGGCGGCCGAAGTCTGGATCGCGATATTCATGCCCTGGGTAAACGTAACGTCAGTTACGTCGATCTCCGGGAACACGGTCTGCTCGACCAAGCCCATATTGTAGTTACCGCGACCATCGAAGCTGGAGGGGTTCAGACCCCTGAAGTCCTTGACCCGCGGAAGTGCAAGTGAGATAAGCCTGTCGAGGAATTCATCCCTGCGACGGCCACGCAACGTGACCTTAAGACCAATCTCCATGCCTTCTCGGAGCTTGAAGTTACTGACACTCTTACGAGCCTTCATGACCATGGGTTGCTGACCGGCAATACTCGCCAGTTGTTTGCGCACACTTTCCATCTTGGTCTTTTCGGCATGAGCGTCACCGATACCCATCGAGATCACGATCTTCTCGATCTTCGGGCGGGCGTTAGGATTCTTGTATCCGAACTTAGCGTCCAGAACAGGAATCACTTCCGTTTTGTACTTGTCCAACAGGCGTGCTTGCATCGCAGTCTACCCGTTACCTTTATTCTTAACGATTCCAAGCGATTCGCCCGATTTGCGTGCGAAACGCTCCTTGACACCGTCTTCGCTTATGCGAAAACCTACACGTGTGGCCTTATTGGTCTTGGGATCAACCGGGAGCACGTTGGAAATATGAATCGGCATTTCCTTCTGCATCCTACCGCCCTGCGGAAAGCGACGGGAGGGACGCATGTGCTTGAAAACATGGTTCATCCCCTGAACCAAGACCTTGTTCTTTTCAGGATAAACAGCGATAACTTCGCCAGTTTTACCCTTGTCCGTACCCGTGATAACCATCACGGTATCGCCTTTTTTTACATGGATAGCCATCGCGTCACACTACCTCGCTCGCAAGAGACACAATCTTCATGAAGTTCTGCTCTCGCAGTTCCCTCGCGACCGCACCGAATATGCGGGTACCGCGGGGATTTCCGTCATCATCAACCAACACTACCGCGTTGTTGTCGAAACGGACATAACTACCGTCTGTACGACGAACAGGATAGGCAGTGCGAACAATAACGCATCGCACGATATCACCGCTCTTGACAGGGCTGCTCGGCAGCGCCTTTTTCACCGAGCAGATGATGGTCTCGCCGATGCTCGCTGTACGCCTCTTATAAGAGCGTTTACGCCGCGTCGATCCACCGAGTACCCGTATGCACCCTACAAGCTGGGCTCCCGAGTTGTCTGCGACTGAAATTCGTGTTTCCTGTTGTATCACGACACTAATCCTCTGTTGCCTGAGTAAGCCTTACGCGCCAATTGAGACACGCACAATCTTGGACAAACGCCAACTCTTGGTCTTGCTGAGCGGGCGACAGGGCTCTACCTCAACAATGTCGCCTATTTTGGCCTGGTTTTCCTCGTCATGAACCGCAAAATTACTCTTGCGCTTCACAAACTTCCCGTAAAGAGGATGCTTCACCTTTCGTTCCACACATACCCGAATGGTCTTGGATCCGCTGACGGAAAGAACGGTTCCTACCTTCTGTCCGTGTTTACTCTGCTTCTTGTCTTGCTCTGCGGTGCTCATTTCGCCTCGCCTAATTCCTGCTCATTGCGGCTAGCTTCCAGCTCTCGCTCGCGACCTATCGTCAACACCCGTGCGATATCCCGCTTCGCCCGTGTGATAAGAGTAGGATCTTCCAATTTCTCGGTCACAGCCTGCGACCGCATCTCGAAAAGCTGCCGGTGAAGTCTATCGAGTTCTACCCGCATCTCCTGGTCGCTTAATGCTCTGATTTCGCTATTCTTCATCGTTACTTCGCCTTACAACGAATGCTGCCTGGTAATGAACCGGCAACGTACCGGCATCTTGTGGGCTACACGGGTCAGTGCCTCTCGGGCAAGCTCGCGTTCCACGCCACCGATTTCGTAGAGTATTGTTCCAGGCTTCACGACTGCTACCCAGCAGTCCGTTTCGCCCTTACCCTTACCCATTCTGGTTTCCAACGGTTTTGCACTGACAGGCTTGTCCGGAAATACCCGGATATAAACCTTGCCTTCGCGATGAAGGTAGTGCGTCGCCGCTACACGACCAGCCTCTAGCTGCCTGCCCGTGATCCAGCCGCGGGTCATGCATTGTATTCCAAAGTCACCGAAAGAAACCTTGTTGCCGCGGGTCGCGTTTCCGCGATTCTTTCCACGCTGTTGCTTTCGATGCTTTACTCTTTTGGGCATCAACGCCATGGTGGCACCTGTTACTCTATAAGTACTCCGGAACCAGCCTCAACCGACCTGTCCGACTCATAACTTTCTATCCGCAGGAACTATCTTCCCGGACCTTGCGGTCCGCCGCGACCACGGCCGCCGCCGCCGCCACCTTCACCACGTCCCTGACCGGCAGCGCGATGCATGCGTCCGCCTCGTGTCATGGGAGCACTCGCGGAGGGTTCCACTTCCTGCCCGAACTTACCCTTGTAAATCCAAACCTTTACGCCAATCACGCCATACTTCGTAATAGCAGTCGTTACGCCGTAATCAACGTTTGCCTCAAGCGTCGTCAACGGGATACTGCCAAGAAGCTGCGTTTCCCTACGAGCGATTTCCGCACCGCCCAGACGTCCGCTGATCTGTATCTTCACGCCCTTGGCACCAGACTGCATGACTGCTTCAACACGCTGCTTCAGTGCGCGTCTGTAGCTGGCCCGGCGTTTAAGCTGTTCGCCAATGCCTTCGGCAACAAGCTTTGCATCCAGATCAGGATGGTGAATCTCGCTAATGCTGATGTTCACCCGCCTGTCGGCCAGGTTTTCCAAAGCATTCTTCAGCTTGTCAACTTCAGCACCCTTCGGTCCAATCACCAATCCCGGCCTTGCGGTGTGGATGGTAAGCTTGACTTCTTCGCGAGTGCGTTCGATCTCAATCATACTGACCGCAGCGAACGGCGGCTGCTTGTTCAGACGGTTGTGTACGAACCTCCGGATCTTTTCATCTTCTACAAGGAACTCGCCAAAGTTGCTCTTATCAGCAAACCATCGACTTTGCCAGTCCTTGGTGATACCGGTACGAAATCCAGTTGGGGATACCTTTTGACCCATGGTCGCCCTATTCCTATCTTTCTTCAACCACAACAGTGATGTGGCTGGTACGTTTAAGGATCGAGTGTGCGCGTCCACGATCTTTCGGACGGAACCGCTTCATTGTCGGACCTTCGTCCACCTTTACTGTCTCTACATACAGCTTGGAGACGTCCGCCGACTGTTCGTTGGCGTTGGCCACCGCACTGGTAAGGACCTTGGAAATCATTCCCGCAGCCCTCTGATGCATAAACTTCAGTGTATTCATGGCAGTCTGCACGTCTTGGGTGCGGACAACATCCGCAATTCCACGTGCCTTGAATGCGCTGATTCTGGCGTATTTATGTACTGCTTGCCAAGCCATTTATCTGCTCCCGAAGGTACCTATGCAGCACTCTTCGTTCTATCTCTTTCCACCGCTGTGTCCGCGGAACATACGTGTGGGGCTGAATTCGCCAAGCTTGTGCCCAACCATATCTTCCGTAACAAACACGCGGGTGAATAACTTACCGTTGTGAACGCCAAACGTGTGTCCGATAAACTCCGGCACAACCGTGCAGGAACGTGCCCATGTCTTGATCGATTCACGGTTTCCGGCGTCTTTAGCTTTCATTACCTTTACGTAAAGCTTCTCGTCTACGTAAGGGCCTTTCTTTGCACTTCTGGTCATTCGTCACTATCCTCTTTAACAAGCGTCTCTACAAGACCAGTTGTCCGTCACGAACATTGCGACGACGACGCAAGATCATGTTGTTCGAAGGCTTCTTCTTCCTGCGAGTTTTGCCACCCTTGGAAAGTTTGCCGGTCGGAGAGCACGGATGCCTTCCGCCTGCACGCCTGCCTTCACCACCACCCATCGGGTGATCTACCGGGTTCATCGCTGATCCGCGAACGTGCGGCCGACGACCCATGTGTCTTTTACGTCCAGCTTTACCGATGCGTACGCCCTGGTGCTCTGCGTTTCCTACCTGACCAATCGTCGCCCGGCAAGCTGAGTGAACCATTCTGGTTTCGCCGGATGGCAGGATCAAGTGAGAATAATCACCTTCTCTTGATGCCAACCGTGCTACCCCACCGGCACTACGGGCCAACTTACCGCCCTGACCGGGGTTCATCTCTATATTGTGAACTTCAAGACCAAGCGGAATGTTCGCCAGCGGCATGCAGTTGCCAACTTTAGGCTCGGTCGTTTCGCCACTTTGGATCTTCGTACCAACCTTCAGCCCGACAGGTGCGAGGATGTAACGCTTCTCGCCGTCTTCGTACTGAACCAGTGCAATGTTGCACGTGCGGTTGGGATCGTATTCGATCGTCATGACCTCAGCCGACATTTCCAGCTTGTTACGCTTGAAGTCAATAACACGATACATTCGCTTATTACCGCCACCACGATGCCTTGCAGTAATCTTACCGCTGTGGTTCCTACCGCCGGTCTTCTTCAACGGACGAAGCAGGCTCTTGGTCGGCTTCGTGCACGTAACGGCTTCGTGCTCATTTACTGAGCTATTTCGCCGTCCCGGGGATGTCGGTTTATATATCTTTATCGCCATCGTTCAGCTACCTTGCTGTTGCTCTAGAAAAGGTCGATACGGTAATCATCTTGCAGAACAACCACGGCCTTCTTCCAGCTTCTGGTGGTACCCATGAAACGCCCTCTGCGACGGGGCTTGCCCTTACGGTTGGCCGTGCGAACTTCCTTGACCTTCACGTTATATATCTTCTCAACCGCCTGCTTGATCTGTGCCTTGTTGGCAGTTTTCGCTACTTCGAACGGGTAAGCATTCAGGGTTTCGCCCTGGTGCGTGCCCTTCTCGGTAACCAACGGACGAATGAGAACTGTGTAAATTTCGTTATTCATGCTACGCCTCCTGTCCGATCAGTTGCTGCATGGCTTCTTTGGTTACCAGCATCTTCTGCTTGGTGGCAACGTCTAGAGCATTCAGCTCGGCCGCTGTCCGGACTGTAAGGTCCTGGATGTTACGGCTGGACAGATAGATATTATGATCCCGCTCAGCCAATGCAAGCACGCATGTGCGATTGATCTTCAGATTGCTCATCATGTCTACCATGACCTTGGTCTTCGGTGCCTCGAAAGACAAGCCGTCAACCACCAACAGGCTCTCACCGATAATCTTGGCAAGAATGGCAGAGTTAAGAGCAGCAACACGCATTCTGCGGGGCATCTTCTTTCCGAAGTCGCGGGCCTTCTTACCGAATGCCACGCCACCGCCACGCAATACGTTCGTCCGTATACTACCGCGTCTGGCATTACCGGTACCCTTCTGGCGGAAGAGCTTCCTGGTTGAGCCGCTGACCATTCCGCGTGAGCGGTTAGCTGCTGTGCCCTGACGCTTATTGGCGAGATAGGCAACTACCGCCTGCTTGAGCAGAGCTGCATTTACCGTTCCGCCAAACACGGCTTCGTCAACCGACATGGTGTCAGTCTTCTTACCGTCTGTGTTGTATATGGGGATTTCCAACATGATTCATCCCTGGGGCTACTTGCCCATCTTTGCAGTCTTGCTTACGCGAACATGCACGAACCCACCGTTCGGGCCGGGCACCGATCCTTGTATAAGGAGAAGGTTGTTCTCCTTATCAACCGAGACCAGTTTATGGTTGCGGCTGGTGCATACCTCCGAGCCCATATGCCCAGACATACGCTTGCCCTTCTTAATCTTCGGGCCAGTACCGGCGTTGGTACTGTGCGAAGCGATTGAACCGGCACTTCGGTGCTTGCGTTCGACACCGTGTGTCGCCTGCTGACCACCAAACCTGTACCGCTTCATTACGCCAGCGAAACCTTTGCCCTTCGACACGCCAATCACGTCAACGTGACTGATCTCGTCGAAGATGTCTACGGTCACCTGTTCACCGGCGGCAACTTCATCTACCGAATCGGTGCGGATCTCGCGGACGAAGCTCTGAGGCTTGACGCCGACCTTCTTGGCATGGCCGATCGCCGGTTTCGTTGCTCTATGGAACTTGACGTCGCCGAAACCGATCTGGACAGCATTGTACCCGTCAGTCTCGTCGGTCTTGATCTGCAGAACGTTGCACGGTCCGGCTTCAACTACCGTCACCGGGTGCAACACGCCCTGGTCATCATAGACCTGCGTCATTCCGATCTTTTTTCCTAGCAGTGCGGTCAACATTCGCTTGCACCTATGCCTTGATCTTAATGAACACGCCGGCAGGCACGACGAGGCGGTTAAGCGCCTCAACCGTACGAACAGTCGGCTCGTAGATATCGATGATCCGCTTATGAGTTCGCATCTCGAACTGCTCGCGGGATTTCTTATTCACGTGCGGACTACGCAGAACTGTGTAGCGTTCAATACGTGTCGGCAGCGGGATCGGCCCACGCACCCGTGCTCCGGTGCGTTCGGCGTGATCTACGATCTCTTTGGCTGAGCTATCCAGCGCTCTGTGATCGTAGGCTTCCATGCGGATTCTAATTTTGTCCTGAACCATAGGAACTCTCTTCAGTGGCTTACGGCGAATGCATCATTCTTAAAAGTACAGAGTCTTACTAAAATAAGGATCACGCTGGTTTTGTCAATCACCAAATCTCGTTTTTGTATCGTTTTTTGCTAAAGCCCCATACGCTTCAGCATATCTTCCGTAACGTGGGCCGGCGTTACCCTGTAAACCAGCGGCTCCATCGTACTGCTGGCACGTCCCTGCGTCAGGGATCGAAGGACTGTGGCGTACCCAAACATCTCCGCAAGAGGTACCTCCGCAGTCGCAACCCTATACTGGCCACGCTCCTGCATACCATGGATCTCGCCTCGCCGCATGTTCAAATCACCCGTAACTGCCCCGAGATACTCATCGGGCGTTGTAACATGGACACGCATGATCGGCTCCAGAAATACCGGTGACGCCGCATTCACGGCCCGTTCAAAGGCGATCACACCGGCCTGGTGGAACGCCATGTCCGAACTATCAACCGGATGGTGCTTGCCGCCAAGCAATGTGACCTTCAGGTTGCTAAGCGGATAACCCGCCAAGGGACCATTATACGCAGCGTCGCGAATTCCCTCTTCCACGGATGGTACGAATTCCTTCGGTATCTCATCTTCCGGGCAGGAGTTAATAAACTGAACGCCCTCAACGTCATGAGCGAACTCCACGCGTATATTCGCCACAGCAAACTGGCCGCGCCCGCCAACCTGGCGATCAAACTTTCCTTCCGCCTCACCGGCGTTGTGAATAGTCTCTTTGTATGCGACTGATGGACGCCCAACGTGCACATCCAACCCGAGATCCCGCGTGAGCTTGTTCTTGATGATCTCAAGATGCAACTCGCCCATACCGGAAATCGTGCTCTGGCCGGTTTCTTCATTGAACTGAAACTGGAAACTGGGATCCTCGCGACGCAAGACCGCCAACGCATCAAGCAAAGCCTGCTTGTCGGCATTAGTACGCGGTTCAATAGACACCGTGATAACCGGATCCGGAAACGCCAGCCGTTCCAGGACGACCGGATTGCGGGTATCACATAGCGTGTCGCCCGTAATACAGTCACGCATTCCCACCAGCGCTACAATGTCGCCAGCGAACGCCACGTCACGCTTCACACGCTGTTTTGCGTTCATTTCCCAGATACGTGCTACGTTCTCTTTCTTATTCTGCGTACTGTTGAGAACGCGGCTGTTGCTCTTCAGCGTACCACTATAAATCCGTGCGAAATTCAGATCACCGTGCTTATCGGAAAGAATCTTGAACACCAAAGCCGAGAACGGCTCATCCGGATCACAGTGGCGAACAACTTCCTCATCGCCTGCCAGGTCTGCATGCCCCACAACCGCAGGCACGTCCAGTGGTGTCGGCAACAATGACACGATCTTATCCAGCAGTAACCGAACCCCCATATGCTTCAGGGCCGAGCCGCACATAACCGGGTGAATCTTGCCTTCGATCGTGCCCTTTCGCAGGGCAGCGATAACATCTGCTTCGGTAAGCTCTTCATCAGCGAGGAACTTCTCCATCAGATCGTCATCACATTCAGCGGCAGTTTCGATCAGTTCATCGCGGCGAATCTCGGCTTCGTCTGCGAGTTCGGCTGGAATATCGCCTTTCCGCATCTTCGTGGCGACCTCGTCGGGATCATAGAAGTAAGCCTCGCGTTTAAGCAGGTCTACCTGTCCACAGAAATCGTCACTGGCACCGATTGGAATCTGCAGCGGAATTGGCTTGCCGTTCAGGCGTGTACCAATCTCGCTAATTACCGAATCAAAGTCGGCTCCCATTCGATCCATCTTGTTGATGAAGCAAATTCGCGGAACGTTGTAGCGATCAGCTTGCCGCCATACAGTTTCGCTTTGGGCTTCCACACCGCCAACCGCACAAAACACCGCCACCGCACCATCAAGTACACGAAGCGATCTTTCAACTTCTATCGTGAAATCGACGTGTCCCGGGGTATCTATAAGGTTGATAACCTGGTTATCCCAGGTGAGCGTAGTCGCGGCGGAAGTAATCGTAATTCCGCGTTGCTGCTCTTCTTCGAGATAATCCATAACAGCAGTTCCATCATGGACTTCTCCAATTTTATGCGTTCTTCCGGCGAAAAACAGAATACGCTCGGTGACGGTAGTCTTACCGGCATCGATGTGGGCCATTACCCCTATATTCCGTATTTTCGAAAGATCTTTTACCATATCCAACACGCAAGTATATGTAAATACAACACATATGCCAATGACACACTGACGTGCGCAAGGCTACCATGCATTACACGACAAAACATAAAACCTCTGCCCAGCATGGAAATACTGAGCACCGACCTTGAAAACGAAGCAAAACACGCTCCGCTTGAGAGCAGATCGGCCCGGTTGTCCTATCTCATTTGTAGAGAATGCCTTAATAGCTGGCAATGCTCACCTTGAGCCCCGGCCTGGCTCAGACCGGGGTCGATGGAGTCAATCATGAAACCACCGATTCGACACTTACCGCTTTCTTGATCCCGAGGGGATCAGAAGGCGAATGACAGCCTAACAAGCTTTTCCTCCGACCATTGTACTCATTGCCCAGTTAAGCAGACAATGCCGCAGGACGGAGTGCCCTCGCTCACTACACACGCGAGGGCCTTGAAGCAATTTACCAAGCGAAGTGTGCGAAGGCCTTGTTAGCTTCGGCCATCCTGTGCACGTTGTCGCGAGTAGTCATCGCGGCACCTTCACCCTTGAATGCATCCATAAGTTCTTTGGCAAGTCTCGTGCTGGTACGCGAACCCTTGCCCTTGCGGACAGCGTCGCGGATCCAGCGGATAGACAGTGAAAGCTGACGCTTCCGGGTGACCTGCATGGGAACCTGATAGTTTGCACCACCAACACGCTTGGAGCGTACTTCGATCATAGGCCTGACATTATCCATAGCCTTCTCGAACACTTCCAGCGGAGGCGTATCGCTGATCTTCTTCTCGATGATGTCCATCGCACCGTAGAAAATCTTCTGGATAGCTGTCTTCCTGCCCTCAAGCATGAAACAGTTCATGAACTTGCTGACCAACTTGCTATTGTACCGAGCATCTGGGGTAAGCTGCTTGGCCGATGCTGTAAATTTTTTATAAGCCATAGTCTATTATCCACGTCGGCATAATGCCGTTATTACTTGGGCCTCTTGGTTCCGTACTTACTGCGACTCTGCTTGCGTCCATCAACGCCGAGTGCATCCAAAGCACCACGAACGATATGGTAACGAACACCCGGAAGGTCTCTCACCCTGCCGCCTCGCACCAAAACAATGCTGTGCTCCTGCAGGTTGTGATCGATACCGGGAATATAAGCGGTAACTTCCTTACCGTTGCTAAGCCTTACACGGGCAACCTTACGCAACGCGGAGTTAGGCTTCTTGGGAGTAACGGTCTTAACGACCAGGCACACACCACGCCGCTGCGGGCAGTTATCCAAGGCCACGTTCTTCTGCTTGGCCTTCTGTTTTACTCGCGGCTTGCGTACAAGTTGGTTGATTGTCGGCATTAATCTTCCTCAGCAATATGGATACGCCGTATTTTCTAGGTTCTAGGTACTTCGCCCCGCCGAAATCGACAGGATCAGGACAACGGTTTGCCATCCTCTATAATATCAGACTGAGCACTATTTGCTCTGTCCGGTAAGGGCCTGCTGCACTGCCGCTACGATCTCGGAATCGCTCAGACCGTCTTCGTCAGCAGTCGTTTCTTCCACTACTTCGCGTTCAAGCTGCATCTCCAGATACGGTTTAAAGCTCGTACCCGCCGGGATCAGGTGTCCCAGAATTACGTTTTCCTTCAGGCCGCGAAGCTCGTCGACCTTTCCAGCAAGTGATGCCTCGGTAAACACTTTCGTGCTTTCCTGGAAACTCGCCGCCGACAGGAAACTCTCGCTGGACAGCGATGCCTTGGTAATACCAAGCAGCAAAGTCTTACCCATCGCGGGCTTGGCCTTCCTGGTTTTAGCGGGTTCTCTGCCTTCCGCTTCAGCATCCATATTGGCCTGCTCGACCACGTCTCTCGGGATGATAGAGTCTGCCACAAGCCTCGTATCGCCCGGATCTACAATCTTCAGCGATTGTGCGAGCCGAGTATTCTCACCGATGAAACCAAACTTGTCAACAACATCTCCTGGCAAAAGTCCACTGTCGCCAACACTTTCAACCTGAACCTTACGCAGCATCTGGGACAGAATCACCTCGATATGCTTATCGTTGATGCTCTGACCAGCCGCTCGGTACACAGTCTGGATTTCACCCAGCAGGTACTGATGAAGAGCTTCTTCGCCGCGAATGTCCAGAATATCGTGCAAGACCAGCGGGCCTTCCGTAAGCGGATCGCCGGCGTCAACATAGTCACCGGTGTGGACAAGCAGGTGGCGGTCATGCGGTACGTGGTGTTCACGTTCCATGCCTGATTCACTGCGAACTATTACTGTCATCTTACCGCGGCGTTTGTCGGTGCGGAGCTCCACGCGGCCGGAAATCTCGGCCATTGCTGCCGGTTCCTTGGGCTTACGTGCTTCAAACACTTCGGTAACACGTGGCAGACCTGCGGTAATATCCTGCGTACCCGAGATTTCTCTTGGCTGACGGGCAAGCATCTCACCAGGATTGACGGTCTGGCCTTCTTCAACTTCGATGCGTGCCTTTGCGGGAAGATAGTGGAAGTCCAAAATCTTGCCGCTGGCGTCTTCGATGACGATTCGCGGATGTTTTTCGCCCTTGTGCTCGACCACCACGTACCGCGGGGCCGCGCCGGCTGCACCCTTCGTCCTTTCGGCTTCGATACGGACGGTCTCACCTTCTTCAATATCCTGGAAGCGTACAACACCATCGGCTTCTGCAAGAATTGGAACACGGTGCGGGTCCCATTCGACCAGCGACTGACCGGCCTTGACGGTATCACCTTCGACAATGTTAACGGTTGAACCATACGGAACCTTGTATTTATCAAGCTCGCGGTTCTTCTCGTCCATGATGGCGATTTCGCCATTTCGCTTCAGGGCGATCAGTTGCTTATGCTTGCCTTCCCCAACTTCAACAGCGTTAATATCACGATGCTGGATGGTACCGGAAACAGTCGCAACTATTTCACTCTCGACAACCGCACGTGTTGCAGTTCCGCCAGTGTGGAAGGTACGCATAGTAAGCTGCGTGCCTGGCTCGCCGATCGACTGGGCTGCGATGATACCAACAGCGGTTCCCTCTTCCACGATTTCACCCGTGGAGAGATCCTTACCGTAGCATCGAGCGCAGATACCGACCGGTGATTCACACGTGAGCGGGCTACGAACACGAATGGTCTCGATACCCAGCTCCTCGATCTTTTTCGCCATCCCATCGGTGATGATCTGGTTTTCGCGAACGATAACTTCTTCGGTCACTGGGTTAATGATGTTTTCGTGGGCAACGCGAGCTACGATAACTGCCCTCAAAGGCACGTCAACCTGTTCGCCCTTGTAAATTGCGGACTTTGCGATGCTCTTAAGCGTTTTGCAGTCCATATTCGTGACGATCACGTTCTGGGCGACATCGGCAAGCTTTCTCGTAAGATAGCCCGAGTCGGCCGTCTTCAGTGCCGTATCCGCCAATCCCTTACGAGCACCGTGTGTCGAGGAGAAATACTCCAGAACAGTCAGGCCTTCGCGGAAGTTAGCGCGAATCGGTGTTTCGATAATTTCACCAGACGGTTTGGACATCAAACCACGCATACCTGCAAGCTGTCTGATCTGATCGGTATTACCGCGAGCCGCAGAGGCAAGCATCATATAGACGGGGTTGATGTAGTCGCGATCATAATCACGCTTGTCGCTTTTCAGCGCAGCCATCATGCTCTTGGTAACTTCTTCGCGAGCATGAATCCAAACGTCGATCACCTGGTTGTAGCGTTCGCCATCGGTGATCGCGTCGCTATGATAGTCTTCCTCGATCTTATCCACGCGTTTCTGCGCTTCTTCGATGATCTGAGGTTTCTCATCAGGAATCTTGGCATCGGTAATGCCAAACGATACTGCCGCTATCGTCGAGTACTTGAAGCCCAATGCCTTCATGTTATCCAGAAGGTTGATAGTAGCTCCACGACCTACACGCTCGTGACAATCCCGAATGACGCGTTGAGCGCCCTTCTGACCGAGCGGATAGTTATAGAAGGGCATGCCTTCTTTAAGAATATCGGCAAAGATGCATCGTCCGGGAGTAGTCACAACCTTCCCGTCTTCTACGATGTAGCTTTCCTTCTCCTCTATGATTTCCCTGCCCTTGTCGAGACGAACGACTATCTTCGCCTGCATGCCAATCCTGCCGAGAATGTAGGCGGTAATGGCTTCGTTGCGATCCGAGAAGACGGGATATTGCTCGCCGTTCTTCCACGGCATCGTCTTCACTTCGTCCTTGACAAAATCCGACCCCTGATCGACCGTCAGATAGTAAACACCAAGAACGATGTCCTGCATAGGCGAGACAATCGGCGATCCGCTGGCAGGCGAGAAAATATTGTTCGTCGCCAGCATCAGCACGTGACTTTCAACCTGTGCTTCAACCGACAGCGGAAGGTGAACAGCCATCTGGTCACCGTCGAAGTCAGCGTTGAAACCCTTGCAAACCAGCGGGTGAACCTTGATGGCGTTACCTTCGACCAATACGGGCTCGAATGCCTGAATGCCCATTCTGTGCAGGGTTGGAGCACGGTTCAGCATAACCGGATGCTGGTAAATTACTTCTTCCAGAACATCCCATATTTCCTTGTCCCGGCGTTCAAGCATTCGCTTGGCGCTCTTGATAGTATCGGCCAGGCCACGTTCTTTCAGGCGACGAATGATGAACGGCTGGAACAGTTCCAGAGCGATCTTCTTGGGCAGGCCGCACTGGTTCAGCGTCAGTTCCGGACCGACAACAATAACCGAGCGGGCAGAGTAATCAACTCGCTTGCCCAGCAGGTTCTCGCGGAAGCGTCCCTGCTTACCCTTGATCATATCGGTAAGGCTCTTGAGCGGTCTGTTGGCTGTCCCCTGCACGGGACGGCGGCAGCGGCTGTTATCGAACAAGGCGTCCACCGACTGCTGAAGCATGCGTTTTTCGTTACGGATAATGACCTCAGGTGCATTGAGGTCCATCAGCTTCTTGAGACGGTTATTACGGTTGATTATGCGGCGATAGAGATCGTTCAGATCGCTGGTCGCGAAGTTACCGCTTTCGAGCAGAACCAGCGGGCGTAGGTCGGGCGGAATAACGGGAATGACGTCCATTACCATCCACTCGGCTTTGTTATCTGAAAGTCTAAGGCTCTCGACAAGTTTGAGTCGCTTGCTGATATCCTTGATCTTTTGCTTCGAATTCGTCAGCGACAGAGCCTCTCTGAGGTCAACGACAAGCAACTCGAGGTCCAGTTTCTCCAACAGAAGCTTGATTGCGTCAGCTCCCATCATGGCCTCGAAATCGTTACCGTAGCTCTCATAAGCCTGACGGTACTCGTCTTCGCTGAGAACCTGCTGATACTTCAGCGGGGTCTGTCCGGGTTCGGTAACCACATAGTCCTGGAAGAGGATTACCTTCTCCAGTTCTGCTGTCTTCATGCCCATGAGAGTGCCAAGACGACTTGGCAGTGCCTTGAAGTACCAGATGTGCACGATGGGGGCAGCCAGCGTAATGTGGCCCATGCGCTTGCGACGGACGCGCGAATGCGTAACCTTCACGCCGCAGCGATCGCAAATAATACCCTTGTGCTTCGTGCCCTTGTACTTTCCGCAGGAACATTCCCAGTCACGTTCAGGACCAAAAATGCGCTCGCAGAAAAGGCCTTCCTTCTCCGGACGATACGTTCGGTAGTTGATGGTCTCAGGACGTTTCACCTCACCGAACGACCAACTGCGAATGTCGTTTGGGGAGGCGAGTCTGACCTTCACCGATCCATAGTCATTGATCCGATCGTATACGTTATCAACCATGCTCAATTGCTCCTGGCTTGTGCTATTGATTGTCGCCAACAAAGCGTTCGGTAAATTCTTTGGCGTTTTGCTGCTACATTGTTCAAAACGGCCCGGTCACTAGTTCTTTGTACCGGCGAAACTGATGGGTGTTAAGTCTTCATAAGTTCTTGCCTGCCAGTTTCTACTGGCAGGTTGCCATCGGTCATTATTCGTGGGACAGAGCACTAGCTTCTTTCCGGCAAAACAGACGGGCTGGATAAGTCGTAAGTCATTTTCTGGCAGCTACTGCAGCCAAGACATTATCCATCGCTATTCCTGCAGCGAAAAACTAGATGAGTCTGCGTTTTTCCAACAAGATGTTCAGGCCAAGGCCTCTCAACTCGTTGCACAGGACGTCGAAGCTCACTGGTGTACCGGCTTCCAGTGAATTAACGCCCTTCACCATCGACTCATAGATCTTCGTGCGACCTTCAACATCGTCACTCTTGACCGTAAGCAGTTCCTGCAGGGTATAGCTCGCGCCATACGCTTCCAGGCCCCACACTTCCATTTCACCAAAACGCTGACCACCCGTGCGAGCCTTACCACCCAGCGGCTGCTGTGTAATAAGTGAGTAAGGACCGGTTGCACGAGCGTGAATCTTCTCGTCAACCAGGTGGTGCAGTTTATTTACATACATATAGCCCACGGTGACTTTCTGTTCGAACGGACTACCCGTGCCACCATCATATAGTGTAATCTTTCCATCTTCAGGCATCTCAACAAGCAGCTCATGCGAAATACCAGCATTTTGGACAACTTCAATGTCCATGCCACGCTGGCGAACGTACTCGTTGGCTTCCCTGACGGCATCGGTAATCTCGCATTCTCTCGCACCATCAAAGACGGGCGTAACGGCCTGGAAGCCCAGTACTGCGGCTGCCCATCCGAGGTGAGTCTCAAGAATCTGTCCCAAGTTCATACGTCCCGGAACGCCAAGCGGGTTCAACACAATATCAACCGGCGTGCCATCGGCAAGGAAAGGCATGTCCTCTTGGTTGACTATACGCGAGATAACACCCTTGTTACCGTGACGGCCTGCCATCTTGTCGCCAACACCCAGCTTACGCTTAGTGGCAACAACAACCTTAACCATCTCCAACACGCCCGACGGAAGTTCGTCGCCGCGTTTCATATGGTCAAGCTTGCGAGCCATTTCCTTCTCGATGGCTTCAATACGGGGCCAGTAGCGGGCATACACACCGGCGACCTGCTGCTTCACCGCATCGGATTTCGTCTTCACCCAAGACAGCGAGAAAGTTTCGATCTGCTCCATCACGATCTCGAAATCTTCGCTCTGCCCGACCTTCTGACGCGTGGTCGGGTCAACAAGTTCCCCGCCCATTATGTCGTTGATCTCTTCGAGCATCTCG
>CBDUQP010000029.1:0-28401 GCA_965369385.1 uncultured Phycisphaerales bacterium | reverse complement strand
ACCGGGATGTCCCTCTCCATCGCCGTTCTGTTGCGCTTCGAATGTGAATTCGCCTTATTCCTATTTAAATAAGGCACCGTCCCTAATTTAATGACGACGAGCTTCTTGTCCACCGGGCTGCTTTTGTAGCGGCGTAACTGCGTGACTAGAGCATTCCCCGCGCTTGCGAGTGAGTTCCACATTATAGGTGTCTTCAGCGTCGTCTCGCATGCCCTCGGTGGTTACCAGCCACGATTCGTCGGCCGACGCGTTTACCGTGCCGAAGTTACCCGGCCGCGTATCAAGTAACGATCAGCAACGCGATCCAGGGCACCACGTTGAACATGATTACGAGGATCTTGTAAGCACCCAGGAACGAGTAGAGCATCACGTTAAAGGCCTCGCGAGAAATCCCGAACAGCTTGCTGTGAATCCGGTATGCCAAGCCGCCGAGACAAATCATCATCAGACCCGAAATTGTGAGCAATGAGATGTTGATGATTGAACACCACATGAGAAACTCTTTAACCTGATCGATATCCATGGCACCTGTCCTTTATCTGGGTAATTCGAGATCAAAAACACCACCAGCCCACTCGCCGGCAGACGCCGCCTCGCGCGGCCACTCGTTATCTATTATATCGGCGCTTTGTCCCAACTTTCTTGCACACTTCGCCCGTGCAGTGTTTGCCCGGATGCAAGGCCACCACTGACGGCTTTCGAGCGCAAGTGTATCAGAAGCCTATTGCCTTGAG
The DNA here is from genome assembly GCA_965369385.1 of uncultured Phycisphaerales bacterium. Classification (GTDB taxonomy): domain Bacteria; phylum Planctomycetota; class Phycisphaerae; order SM23-33; family SM23-33; genus CBDUQP01. Next base: position 27,667 of record CBDUQP010000029.1, on the reverse strand, counting down.
GATATTTGGCATGGCTATATTTTCCGTGCCAATCGGCTCGGGATGAATACCATCGGGCATGTACTCGTCAAATAATGCCTTATCGTTGGTGAGCAGCTCTTGCCATGCGGGCATATGGTCCACCAGCAGCAGATCCCTCTCGGCCGCCACTTCCCTGTAATTCCGGTAGCATTCAACAATTGTCGGCCGCTGCTCAAGATGCTCGCCTGTCGGAGGGTTCATGACCATAAGGATTATCTCGCAATCGGCATTGGCGGCCTGGATCCGGTCGATCATCTCGTTGAGATTGTCTCGGGCGGTCGCCACTGACGTCTCGTAGGGGAGAAATCCATCGTTCATGCCGAATTCGATGAACACCACGTCGGGGTTCTTGCTAATTACCCGCTGATCGAGGTTCTCGACCCCCCAACTGGACCACATGCCGTTCTCGCCGGAATTGGTCACCTGCGCCAGGTCGCCATATCTGCCCTGCAGGGCCTCTCGCGCAACTGCTGCACCCACGCCCCGTGCGAAGTGAGGCTGGTTCCGTAGGTCACAACGTGCTGGGCGATGCCCTGGTCCAGCTTACTTATCATTTTAGACGCTGCCATTTGCGATTCCTCAGTTCCTGCGATTCCTGCCGGCGCCAAAACCCAGGCCGCCGCGCAATGTTTCGTAGTGTGCTACCGAATTTGAGTCTAGCAAATGGTCATCGGCGTGCAAGCGAAGCAGTGCGAACATGTGGGGCGCCATGTGTCGGTTGTGCTTTGTGATCATGGCGACCCCAGAGGTGCCACCATGCCACCCGTCAAGTGATCATAACGCAATCGTGACGCCGTTGATTAATCGAGCTCGAACTCCGCTTCGTCGTTGTACGCATCGGCGCGGGTGCCCAGCACTGCCAGAATCTTCCCGATGATCAGACCTGCAACCAGTGCAATGGCGACCGAAATGGCTATTCCCAGCAGTTGCGACATGGGCGACGGCGTGCACGCGATGGCCACCAGCCCGCCGAAAAGTCCAGGAATGCCATGGAGGTAAAGCACGCCGCAGGTGTCGGTCTTCTTGAGCAGGCCCTGGAGTTTGTCCTGGATGACCGCGAAACCAAAGGTGGACACGACCCCGGCACCGATGCCGATGAGGAACGCCTGCGTGAAGAAGCCTTCAATGTCGCACGTGGATCCGATGGCCACGCCACCTGCCAGGGCGGCGTTGGCAATGTCGGCCGGGGATATTCTGCGGCGCAGCGTTACCGTGGCAATGTAGGTTGCCAGCGTACTGCCGCACAGTGCGAGGATTACGTTGATGCCCGTGTGAGGTATCTGGGCTGCCGGCACGAGAGCGCCGCAAAAACTCGGCCAGAATACCCACAGCACCATGCTGCCCAGCAGTGAGTAGCGGTCGCTGGTGGCGTCGGCTTCGATCTTGGTGTCAAACTGTTTCCTGGTGGTGAGCATGATCATGGCACCCAAGCCGAACAGTGCGCCAAATGCGTGGATGATTATCGACCCGCCGGTGTCCATCACGGATCCGGCTTTCAGCAGGCCCAGTCCACCGTCGATGACGATCCACTCATTGAGTTTGTAGCAGGGGACAAACATTACGCCCAGTACGATGTACTGCCACATTCTGATCCGTCCCAGCAGTGCTCCCGCGCATATGAGCAGACTCGCTGCAGCGAATTCGGCCAGCACCATACGTTTGATGTCGCTGGCCGCGGCGTGCCCAAGCACGCCTGAACTGTTGAGCAGGAAATAGAGCGGAATTGCCGTTGCCACCAACAAGTAGGTGGCCGTCAGAGCCGAACGTCCGTACTTCCTGACGAAGACCATCAGGAAGCCAAAGCCGACGAGCAGCATCGCCATCACGTGAATCGCGCGATTGTACTGCTGGACCTGCTCGACTGCGGGGTTGACGGCAGCTACCTTGCCAATGTCGCCAGGCGCGGCAGAAGGCGAATCGGCCAAGCCAGTGTTAGCGGACAAAACAAGCACGGTAAGACTCAGGCCGATTGCGATTAGGCATCGCGATGACATTGACACTGGACAACTCCTTCTGGTCGATTGTTCTTAGACGAAGTCTCGGACAAAGCCTTGCCCGCGATAGTCGTGACGTATCGAGGGATTGTATCGTGTTTAACGGCCACGTCAACGCAGTTTGTCACTAACGGGGGATTGGGGGAGATAAATGGAGATGAAAGGGGTCAGGAATGCTCTGCAGAAAAGCACTTACAGATTCCAAAGATGCAATAATGCAGCGAATTCACCTGTGCAACACCTCTTTTGGGTATTGCACAGGTGAATTCTTGTGATGGCCAGCCTGCGACCATCTGTGTGAACGAGATTTCTGAAAATTCCAGAGATCACACCGCAAAGATCTCTCCGGACAATCAATGTATCTTGGATGTCGCCGCATCCGCTATCGCCGCCGAGGTTGCCCTGGCAAGCGCTCCGGCTACATCAAAATCTATTCTGCCTACAAACACTTCTCCGCATTTGGCACATCGCACTTGCTTGCCCTGTATTTCAGGGGGAATCAAAAGCTGCTGGCGACAGCGCGGATTGGGACAGCTCTGTTTACGTACACTCATTTGGTTTTTGCCCTCCAACCTTGTCTCTTCATGACCACAAACATCTTATCGTCGCGCAGAACCAAGGCCTTGAATTGACTCAGGACAATCCGGAACAAAGATGCCCACCCCCCGCAACAACAGCCGCCAAACACTGGTTTTTAGGTGTTTCCCCTATTCGTTCACCCGTTCGATATCTGCCCCGAGCGGCCGCAGCTTTTCCTCAATCCGTTCGTATCCGCGATCTATGTGATACACACGGTTGATGGTGGTTTCGCCCCTGGCGATCAGCCCCGCAATGACCAGCGCAGCCGATGCCCGCAGGTCGCTGGCCATCACCGGTGCGCCTATGAGTTCCTTCACGCCGGTGACTATCGCGGTGGGACCTTCCTTGCGGATGTTGGCTCCCATGCGGAGCAGCTCGGCGACGTGCATGAACCTGTCAGGATAAATTTTCTCGGTGATTACACTGTTGCCTTCGGCCTGGCAGAGAAGAGTAAGCAGTTGGGCCTGCAGGTCGGTGGGGAAACCGGGATACGGCTGGGTGGTGACGTCGGCGGGCGAAAGTCGGCGTGAAGACGAAATGGATACGCCGTCGCCGTCACGGTCCACATTCACGCCGATCTGCCTGAGCTTATCGACTACGGCAAGCATATGTCCCAGATCGGTATTGGCCAGATGAACTTCGCCATTGGTGGCGGCGGCGGCCATCATGAAGGTGCCCGCTTCTATGCGATCAGGGATAACCTCATGCCTGCATCCCTGGAGCGATTCGACTCCCTCTATTGTCAACCGGGGCGTGCCTGCGCCGGTGATTTTTGCACCCATCTTGTTGAGGTATTCGACAAGATCCGCAATCTCCGGCTCGCATGCCGCCGACTCGATGATCGTGGTGCCCTTGGCCAGCACGGCTGCGCTCATCACGTTGGCGGTGCCCAGCACGGTAGAGCCAAATGGCCCGCCGAGGAATATCTCCGCGCCACGAAGCTTGTCGGCAGTGGCTACTATATCGCCGCCATCAAGTGATATCCGCGCGCCAAGTGCCTCCAGCCCGCGCAGGTGAAGATCCACCGGCCGCGAGCCAATCGCACATCCGCCGGGCATTGCCACCCGCGCCCGCCCGCGCCTGGCCAGCAGCGGCCCGAGCACGCAGATGCTGGCACGCATCTTGCGAACGGTATCGTACGGAGCGTGAACAAGCGAACTATCCGTGGTTTCCACGCGAACGATGCCGGAATCGTCTCGCACCGCAGGCGAACCAAGCTCTGCCATCAGATCGAGCATATGACGGATGTCGGCAAGATTCGGAACGCTGACTAATTCGCTGACCCCATCGGCAAGCAGGGAGGCGGCTATGATGGGCAGCGAGGCGTTCTTCGAACCGCTGATATTTACCGTACCTTTGAGCCTGCTTCCGCCTTTTATTACGAACTTATCCATTTCAGCTACCGTCCTGTTGGAGACCTTGTGAGATTTTCTGATATTGTCTGAAATTCTTTGATATTACGCAAACGTCGGCCAATCGAAACCTGCCCGCCAGGCTCGCCACCGGCAGACCGCAGCCGAAAGATGCCTATATCTTAATTGCCACGGACACTCGTTCAATGCCCTGGTGATCCACGAGAATGCGAGGTTCGTGGAAATTCCCGGTCGCGACGATCAGGTCCCGCACGGCGTCTGCTTGTCCGCATCCAAATTCCATGGCGAACAGTCCTCCGCTGAGCAGCACTTGCCCGGCCTGCACTACCAGTGGTCGAATGCACTTGAGTCCGTCCGGGCCCGCGTAGAGCGCCAGTTTCGGTTCGTGCTTAACCCCGGGGCCGACATCGTCATCAACGCCAACATACGGCGGATTGGCCGTGATAACGTCGAAATCGCCCATATCCTTGCAGTCTTCGGGAATCGTCGCCAGATCACTCTGTCTGCATCTTACGCGATCTGACACGCCGTTGGCCTGGGCGTTTTCCTCGGCGACCCCAATCGCCTGAGTGCAAATGTCGCTAGCCAGTACGGTGACATCCTGCACCTGGCTGGCCGCCGACACCGCCACGCATCCCGACCCGGTGCATATATCCCACATCAGCCCGGCCCGGCCGAGATTCTTGAGGTGCGATATCGCCTCGTCTACCAGCATTTCGGTCTCCGCGCGCGGGACGAGAACATCTTTGGTTACCTTGAACTTCAGGGAATAAAACTCTCTGTGGCCGACAAGATAGGCGACTGGTTCGTGATCTGCCGCGCGTTTCACGAGTTGGCGATATGTGGCAAGTTCGTCCGGTTTCGGCTGGTAGTCATAGCGGGCGTAGAGTTCTATTCGCTGGCATCCCAGCACGTGCGACAGCAGTACTTCGGCCCGCAGGCGCGCGGATTCGAGCTCTGCGTGGCAGAAATATTCTTTGGTCCACTCCAGCAACCTTATCACCGTCCATGGTTCATTGATCGTCATGCCTTTGGGGTAACCGATTGACCCTCAAATAGCAAGATGCTCGGGCATTTCAGCATTTGGGGTGGCGCGGAAATCCTGATCGTTTTCAGCGGAGAGCTAGCGGCTAACTCTGTGAGAACGTCTCAGGAACCGGTGCGGAAGGAATCTATAACTTTGGGCCTCCGGCGGCGGCTTTTCGTGCCATGAGCAATAACTTGTGACGCGGTGCAGATAACTGCTCCCTTGGCGTCAAGACGGCGGTATTCCATATCGGTATCCGAACCGGCGGGCGACAGCACCGCATCGCAAACCACGATAACGCCCGCGCCGCGAGCCCGCAGGCCAAGCACCGCTTGCATAACGCTGCCGTCCAGAGTGGCACCGCAAATAATGTAGGTGGATTTGCCCAACTGGGTGATCAGGCGATCGATTCTGGGATGGACGAAGATGTCGGTAAATCGGCTCTCGAACACGACCTGCTGATACGAGTCGAACAGAGCCCAGGGGAGATCGGTAGTGTTGCGATAGTCAAATGTGATGTGTTTCGGAAGGACGGTGCCCCCCACCTTCTTCGAACCGGGCGTACCGACAACGCAAACGGGATCATCGTCATCGACAGGTATGACATCGCGGGACTGGGGAGTCCACAGCATGGTACTGATTACGGGCACATGCTCCGCGCGAACCCACTTGAAAAGGCGACGAACATTCGTCAAAACCCGATCGGCACCTTTCTGAAAGCACTTACCCGAAGGATCGAAGTAATCCCTTTGCGTCTCAAAATCCAACAGTATTCGTTCGTACTGCATGATCGCCTCCCGGCACCCATACAGACAGCATTCACTGCCCAAAGCAAGCCCCGACCTCTAACACAATTGTAGGCTGGATCTGAGTTAATAACAAACAATGCGGCTTGGGAAATGGACTTACGGAGACTTGAGAACGCGTTGCTCCTCACGAATTCACAGACGTAAGTCCTTTCAGGAGAATAGGAGAAGATAGACCGACAGCGAGACAACGAAGTGGGAATAATAGATATAAGCGTAAAATCCGGATTTGCCGCAGATCAGCGATATCAGGCGGCATGCCTGCCAGAAATTGCGGCTACGGCCACCATGTGTGAATCGCCCACAACACCGCCGACATCAGCGCAAGGCCCGGTAATACGTACACGAACAATAACACCGCCGCAGCCCGGGGAAGCTTCCGAATGTCGTCTGTGCGGATGGTCTTGTAGACAATCGCCACGGCCGCACACAAGGGAATGATATACCACATCGCTGACTGGAAGGATATTTCGATCGGCTTGAGGAATAGTTGAGCTATCATGCCTTCCCCCTTCGCGGCCGCCCGGCAGCACGCACCGATCCCATCAGCACGATAAGCCCGGCGTCAAAGATGCACACCATGTTCAGCATGCCGGCAATTCCCGAATACGCCCTGGCAACTGTGGACGTTGGCGGCACAAGCGCCAGGCCTTCTTCAACAATCGCTTCGTCAAGCAGCTCCTGCTTCAGAGAGATCTGTCGCGATTCCAGCCGCAGTATCTCCCGTTTGGTCTGCATAAACTCGTTATTGATCGCGTTAATCCGCTGCTCAATATTTGATCGTTCCTCACCAGACAGCATCGTGTTTCTCAGCTTGCCCGAAAGCTCATCGCGTGCGAGCTTCAGTTCGCCAATATTGGCCTTTTCAGTTCTGATATCCTCTTGGTTCTTATCCCTGATATTGGCATATCCATCTTCATCTGTCTTCTCAAGCAGCTTATCGAGCAACTTATCGCACACAGCCTCGCGCCGATAGTAACTCGTAACGCCGTGAACACCGGTCATCATGTTCGCGATGAACCACCATCGCTCCGTTCGGTTGTCAACGGTCATCACTCCGCCCATGCCCATGCCTGCCCAGAATGTGGCTGAGATAACCAGGAAGATGACCAAACCATGATAAGGTTTGCCAGCGTATACGTGCCCCGCACCCGGAACGGCCCAGGCAAGCAGGAACGCAAGCAAGGCATTCGGTTTATGTTTTCGCTTCAAATCAGACATTTTTTCAGACGAAACCGGCATTGTTAAATCGCAACTCAATGAACTTCCCGCCCTGGGGCAAGGTCCGCCGCGGACCATACACAGACAGCAAACAGCGTATAGGCGCCGGCAGTTCTTCTAACGGCAAGGCAATGTCACAGAGATTGCCTTCCGTGTCAAGCAATTCGTTAGCAAACCCCGGCGATTGTGGTGCGGTGAGTTGTACCGAAACCGACCCTGACCACGCAGAAATGGCTTACTTTTCGATGTCCAGAACGATGGCGGTGCAATCGTCCAGATCCGGCTGCCCCACAGAAGCCCTTTCCAGAATATCCGTCAACTGGAACAGCATGTCCTCGCGTGGAAGGCGAATGATGGGATCGATTATCTCGCACAGAGGCGTGTGTGCACCCTTGACCGGCTGAAGAACGTCTTCCGCGCCATCAGTATAGAACAACACCCTGTCTCCCCGATAGAGCTGCACGGTTTCGGACTCGAACGTTTCATCCTCGAACAAACCCAGCAGGCCGCCCGCGGACTCCAGCGTCTCCATCTCCCCGCTTGCACGCAGAACAATCGGACGAGGATGGCCGCCAATGGCGTATGTAAGCTCCAGCGTGTTTACGTCTACCACCGCATACACGGCTGAGCAAAACTGGCAATTAGACAAATCCTGCCCGCAAATATCTTCGTTCAGTTGTGCCAAAGTGACATCCGGCGAGACCAGCTCATATTGGTGACCAACAATGCGCTTGGTAAGCAGGGAATTCTTGATAAACATGGTCATCAGCGCTGCCGGCATGCCATGGCCAACCGCATCTGCGATATAGAAACCAATATGACTCTCATCAAGGCGGACAACATCATAGATGTCACCGCTGACGAAGCTGGCGGGCTTGAACAACACACCAAAACGAGCACTGCCCACCTCCGGCAACCGATGCGGAAGAAAATCCCGCTGAAGACGTGCAGCCAGCTTCATCTCCTCGTCCATCATGACGCCTGGGCTATCTGTATCTGCCTGCTCGATCCGGGAGAGATTCTCTGCCAGTAGAACAATCTGCTTCTGCAGGATTACGGTGGTGTTCAGATGCGCAGCCATCTCTGCGGCAGACACATCGTGAGATACCTTGATGCAGCATCCGTTTTCGGCTGTGGACGCGGGAAGGGACAGCGGTTTTCCGTTAGTCATGAAGAACACGACTACCGAACCGTCGCCAAGCCTCGCCGCCAGCGAAGAGTTCATCAGGGCATCGGCGGCTTGTTGGGTGGCGTCAACGATAACTACTACCGAGTCGTCTATATCCGCATCCGCCAAGAGGTCGCCCTCGGCGCGATGCTCGCAGACGGTCCAGTCGTTGCCCGCAGCTGCCATGATTTCTCTTGGCGCGGGCCTGTTGCCTATCCACAGTAGCTTGGGTCTGTCTGACACTATCATCCGATCCTGACTTGGTCCTGATCCCGGCTAAATCGACAGGAACCGGCACCTCCAGGTTAACGTTTCACAACATTCACGCGATCCAGCGTTACGTACCGCCGCTAATCATGATCATCGTCATCGATAGCTAGTCTCTTTAGTTACTGAGAGATAGTGCCCCGTATTGTGGCCCGATCCCCTTCCTTGATCCCAAGGCGCCCAAATGTACCGCCAACCACTTCAAATGCATACCGGGCGGGCAAGTGGGAGCTGTACGCAACCCGGCCCACGCGATCGGCTTCGACCTGCATTGTGTGAATCTTCACGATCTTGAAATCTTTGTCCATGAACGCTATGTCTATCGGAATCAGGCATCCACGCATGCAAAAAGCTCTAACCTTGTCTTGGGAAAACACAAAAAGCATACCGACATCAGCGGCAAGTTCGGCCCGTCCCGCGAGCCCCGTATATTGGGTTTTGGCGTCAGATGCCACTTCCAGATACCACGATGCCTGCCCGATAATAATCTGTGGAGGATCTTCGCTACTGTTGCATCCACCGGTGAGCACCCCCAGGATCAACATGAACGCTCTGATGCATAAGGCGATATTTGAAATACTGTTAGACACACATTTGCCAAAATTGCGATCAGGTTTGCTCATGTTTCGCCAACTCCTTCATCGCCAACTGCGTAAGTTCTATCGGCAATCCGACAATGTTGGAGAAACTGCCTGCGATTGCCACAACGAACCTGTCAGCAGTTTCCTGTATCGCATAGGCACCAGCTTTATCCCGCCATTCTCCCGATTCGATATAATCATCCATTTCTGAGGGAGTTATCGCTCGCATAGTCACGTATGTAACGTCTGATGTTATGATTCTGCGGCCATTGCCCAGCAGGGCGATACCGGTGACTATTTTGTGTCTACTTGCCGAAAGAGCACCAAGCATGCGCCGCGCATCGGCCTGATCGATGGGTTTTCCAAGCACTTCGCCATCAACTATGGCGATGGTGTCGGCCCCCAGAACCACGGCATCCTTGTACAACTCCTTGACGCTGCGTGCCTTGAAGTACGCCAGCGATTCGGCATACTGGCGAGGAAGCAAGCCTGCGGCAAGGTGGGTGGGTTCGTCGATGTGCGGGGGGATGACATCGAACTTAATCCCCGCTTGTTCCATAAGCATGCGGCGGCGAGGGCTTTGCGATGCCAGAATAAACCCGCATCCGGTTTTCGAACATTCCGTAACCATCATTCTCCACATTCGGCCGAGCTGCCCATGCACATATACAGGCTTCGCTCGCCTGAAAGAAGCTCCGTAAACAGCATTGTATCAAGAAAGATCAGCAATGACGACATGCTCCATCAAGCCCGTTTCCTGAAATTATCCGAAGCACAAGGCCTTCGGTTGTGTAACAGAAACATTGTGTGTTGCCCAAATACAACATGGATCCCATAAAGTGACAGAGGCCCATTACTTCTTCCTGCGACACACACTGACGACATCGTGCCCAGAGATGGCCTGTTGCCGGCTGGAAACATGCCCGAACAAACCGAACATCCGTCACAGTTGGAGACTATTATTCCTTCCGACTCAACCTCCTGCAAATATGTATCTTACACTTCCATTTCTCGTAAGCACGAGGCATTGAACGTTTGGCACCGGGTTTGCTTAAGTACAGGATATAGGAAAGGATATTCGGTTTACCTGGGTGCCTTTTCAACGAGATCTATCATTTCATCAATATTATAGAGAGGAGCTGCCATGAGCGAGGTGGCGATCAAGAAGAAACTGGTCGAGTTATCGGAGGTCATGAGTTCTTACCCGGCTGTTGGAGAATACACATCTGACAAGACAGCAGACACGCTCGGCGGCGGTAGTCCTGCAAGCTCCACGCTTGAGGATGTCTTTGATACGGTTCGTCTTCAGACAAAGTACCTGCTATTCGACGTGGAGGCTACGCGCAGAGAGAACCGCTATCTCCGCAAGATGCTGGAGATCCGTCGGGGCCCAAAAAAGGGCACTGATGACGGAAAGTCGGACAACGACAAATCATGATGGTAATTCCATCTGATCTGGAAACACATCACCCTCTGACGGGGCGGCCGGCGGATAGGCGCCCTGCAAGGTTGATGGGCGAAGTATTTTGGACCGGTGATGCTGACGGGTGCGAGTATCCGTGAGTTCTTGCCTGGTCGCCGCGCAGCCAAGTTGCCATTGATCATTATTGCCGGCACAAAGTAGTGGTTAAAGATACATTTGCAATATGCGCACCCTGGAGGGAGTGCAAGCAAAGCGTCCGGAAGGCCTGGCCTTTCGGGCCTTTGTTTTGCGCACAAATAACCTCCAAGCCGCAGGTCGATATCCACCATCCGCGACAGTCAGTCCCGCCGGGCCAGGATCAGGAGGGTTTCGGACGATTCGCTGTCATACGTCTTGAAGCCCAAGCCCCCGAACAACTCCACCTCGCCAAATCCGCGGGCTGCCAGAGCGCTTCGCAACTGCGCGGCTTTGTAGGGAAATAGCATCGTGCCGCTCAGGCTGGTTGTGAGCACTGGCTTGCCCCAATCCAGTTCCAGCAGATTGAATTGGATCAGCGGATCGATGAAGTCATAGAACCTGACAAACTCACGATCGGCATTTCTGCTTACCCCAACCACTCTCTCCCTGCGGGCCAGGATTCTCTCGTAGTTCAGCAATTGAAGCACCAGGTGCCCGCCTGAATTCAGAATCCCGTGACAACCGTCCAAGGCAGAAGCCAGCGATTCAGGCGTCAGCAGATGCGGTAACGTGTTGCCCATGCAGACAATCAGGTCCACCGGGCACGTTATCGCCTCGGTGAGTTCCTCAAGACCGGCGAGCCTGCACTCTATTGATATGCCGAGTCTGCTCGCGTTGGCGTGAGCTTTATCGAGCATCGTCTGGGAGACGTCCGCTGCGATTGTGCGGATACCCGCCGCCGCCAGTGCCAGTGAATATGCCCCCGTACCGCAGCCGACATCCACCGCGGCCGCCGCTTTCACGCGCTCGCCAAGGGCACCCACAAACTGGCGGGCAGCGACCAGGCGGGAGTCGAATGAGAACATGCTGTCATAGGAGTCCGCGATACTGTCATAGAAAGCCGACGCTTCTTCTGGATGTTCGCTGGTCATGAGAACATTGTAGCAAATCGGGCCGCGGTGCATAGTTGTCACTGAAAACGCATCCAGTCCGACTTTGACCAGTTTTTTTTCCGATTCGAGAAATTGGCGCTTCGGTTTGCTAAGAATGTCTTATAGGCTTTCCGCGAGCGGCTGATACATCACACGGAATAACACCTGAGGACCCGAAGATGAAAGACTATCCAGTAACATTCAACGAAGACACCCACCATTTCTTCATAGTCCGCCCCGCCGAAGAAATGACCGAGCAGGGCCTCCGCCACTTTGTAGACCAATACGCCGATACTTCCATCACGCGGATACTGTTCTGCGCGAACGGGCGACGCGCGTTCTACGCCAGCGATGTGTGGGATCGCACGTGGGAAACTCCCGACAGCTCCGCAGACAGCTCGCCTTTCCCCGAACTGCAGTTGCGATATATTCAAAACAGCAAGATTCTGCATGCCAAGGGGCTGGACCACTTGGGAATCTGGCTGGAGCAATGCAAGGCGAACGGCATCAGCGGGTGGCTCACCACGCGCATGAACGATTCGCACTGCTCGGATGATCTTGATCACTTCATGCATCCTCCCTTCTGGCGCGACAATCCGCAGTACTGGCGCATCCCGGAATCCGACGGACACGCCTGGACGGAGCGATCGTTTGACTTCGCACATGCTGCCGTACGCGAAAGGCACATGACACTGCTTGAGGAAATGTTCGAAAGATATGATTTCGACGGCCTGGAACTGGACTGGATGCGATTCGGCCACCATCTGCGGCCCGGCCACGAAGCTGACGATGCGCATTTCCTCACGGAATTCACCGCACAAGTTCGCGAACTTGCAGACAAGTGGGAGAAAACACGCGGACATCGCATCGAGCTGTCGGCGCGCGTACCAGCGCGGCCGAGCGATTCGCTTGATCTCGGCATGGACGCAGTAACCTGGGCACGCGACGGCCTGATAGACGAGCTGGTTCCCTCACCGTTCTGGGTCAGCGCCGATTTTACGATTCCGATCCCGATGTGGCGTATGCTCCTGGGCGAAGCGGCCGAGCATGTGCGATTAAGCTCTTGCCTGGACTGGCGAATCATGGGATGCCCGGGGGACAGTTCGGTTCACCTGAACAATTCGCCCGAGATCGCCCGGGCATTCGCGGCGGCCGCCCTCGAACAGGGTGCCGACATCTATCTGTTCAATTATATGGATCGCCTGCTGGATGGCTCCGAAGAGAACCTGTGGGAGATCTACCGCGACATGGGAGATCGCGAGGCGATTGCAACCAAGCCCCGCAGGCACCCCGTCACATTCACCGACCATGTGGCCATCGGTACCCCGATGGTGCATCGCCTGCCGATCGGGGTCAGCAGTTGGTGCCATCAGGGTGTCCAGATAGACATCGGCCCAGTGCCCACCAGCGGAAAGGCAACGTTCAGGGTGGGCCTGGCCCAGCAGGCCAATCTGGCCGACGCGACCTTCACAAGCAGAGCAAACGGAACAGCCTGCGAACAGATTGAGGACAATGAAGACCTCGACCAATTCCCCGGCTCAGCGCGAGTTGTGCAATTCGATGTACCCATCGATGCACTGACCAGTGGGAAGAATGTGCTGGCTATTCGCATGAACGAGGCCGCTGTCGACGATGAGATTCAAGGCGTGTGGGCAGAGCTCTTGATTGACCCTCGATAACCCACCACCTTAAGAATACACAACTTACGCAAGACTAGAAAAACGCTGAATCGATACGCCAAGGCCGCCGGGGGTTTCCCCTGGCGGCCTGTGCGTTAAAAAACTCTCGCCAACCGCACAAAACGCTAACGCTCGTCTTGACGTTCGGTCGATGTTAGCCTAGGATGTAATCGAACACCTACCAAAATTACGCCTTCGCGCGGTAAGCATCCTGCCGCGATAGGCTATTGGCGAGCTAAATATGTCTGAAATTCCATTAGTTCAGTTTGGGCCGGGCGGAGATTATTCAAGGCCCTGGCCGCAGGCAGCCAAACCGCTGGCGCACGACCCCTCGCCCCAGCTACCGTCTGACAATCCCGCCGCGATGAGTCGCGTTCCTCTCGTTAGCGTGGGACCGGGCGGGATCAAGTGGACCGCGCAAGTGCAAACCGTCACGCACGCCAAGGCCATCGTTATGCTGGCCAAAAGAATCCTGAAATCCCTCCGCTCAATAGCACCTGGCACCCCCGCCGCCGCAAACCAGGCCATCGCCAGACCCGGTAACAACACAAACAAACATGCACGCCGGGTCGTTCGATCCGCCAGTGCAGATGCAAACCAGATCGCAATCCCACAAGGCACGATTCGTCTCGGCCTGATAACCACGGAAGTTTACAGCGCCGTCGAAATAAGAAGCATACAGGAGAATCACGATGCAAACCGCGACTCCCAGACAACTCCAAATCCTTCGATTGATCAGGGACCATCGAATTCAGAATGGCTTTTCCCCGACAATGCAGGAAATCGGGGACATTCTCGGATTGACCAAGGTAACCGTGTTCGAGCACGTAGGCGCCCTGGTAAAAAAGGATCTACTGGAACGAGGAGACAAGCACAAGGCTCGCTCTTTGCAAGTATCTGATGAGTTCCAGTTCCCTGACGAGTCATCCACGAAACTGCCCCTCGTCGGGCAAATCGCAGCAGGCCTGCCTCTCGAAGCCATCGAAGACAACGAAACTCTCGACATCGGAGATATCTTTACTTCCGACGAGCAATCGTTCGTCCTGCGAGTAACCGGCAGGAGCATGATCGACGAGCAGATTCGCGATGGCGATTACGTGATCTGCAAACGAACCAATACCGCCAACAACGGCGACACCGTTGTCGCGCTACTGGAAGATGGCGAAGCCACGCTCAAGAAATTCTACCGCGAGGCAGGACGAATCCGCCTTCAACCGGCAAATGACGAATTCGAGCCCATCTACGCCACAAATGTCAGCATCCAGGGCACAGTAATTGGCGTAATCCGCGTGCTGTAATACCGATCTTCGCCAAACAGCTGGCCAACACGCCGATAGTCGAACGAAAATGGGGACCATACTTCGCTCTGCGAGCTTCGTAGGGCAAGCTGTACCAATCCTGGGCCTGCCCGCCGGCAGGTCCCGAAGAACATCGGGATCCCCACTTTCGCGGTATACGCTATCTACCGCAGAAGCGGAGACGGCAGTGCCATTGGGGCCAAATCTCGTTTGCTTTTCCTGCCGCTCAGCCGATAGCAAACCGGTGCATATGCCTTCTGCGCTACGACCCGCCGAATATCCGCTTGGCCAATTCGCCGCTTAACTGGCTTCGCGGGGTTCGCGGGTATCCCACCCGAACATCCGGCCGGTTGCCGCCGTGAAAATCCGAACCTCCCGTAACGAATAGCGAATACTTCTTGGCAACATCCAGACACGCACGCGTAACCTGCGGCGAATGGCTGCTGTGGTAGGCTTCTACCCCTCCAATGCCCGCTCGCTTCATGCTTGCAACAATCCTGGCGAGCTGGGCAGTGTTGTCCCAACGCAGTAATCCCGGATGTGCCAGAATCGCAATCCCCCCGCTTGAGATTATGGCCTTGCACGTCTCAGCCGGCGAGAGTCTTTCGCGCCCCACGTACGCCGGCCCTCCCGCAGCGATGAACCTGTCAAATGCCTCCTGCGTGGTGTGAACTATACCCTTGCGGCGAAGGACCTCGGCAATATGCACTCTGCCGATCAGTCCATCGCTGCCTTGGCGGTTCTCGCTGACCAATGCTGCCACTTCCTCAAGCGAAATATCGCATCCGAGCCCGCGCAGGCGATCTATGATCAGAGGATTCCGATCCCGACGGGCCTGGCGCATGAACTCCATAGCGCTGGCCAGGTCGCCGGCCTCCTCGTCGATGCACAGACCCACAATATGAGCTGATCCGCCGTCAAAAGAAGCCGACACCTCTATCCCCGACACAAACGTCAACTCCGGATATTGCTCAACGGCAGCGCGCGCCTCAGCCAATCCGTCTATTGTGTCATGATCGGTAATCGCGACGGCTGCCAGCTTCGCCTCGTCGGCCAGGCGGATAATGTCCGCCGGCGCAAACTGCCCGTCCGAAGCATTCGAATGTGTGTGCAAGTCAACAAACCGGCGCATCAGATAGCCCAAGCCTTTCGCCAAACGCGGTGGTAAACCCGACTACTCAGCCGGCTGGAGCACCTTCAGCTCAAGTCCCTTCACCAGATCCTTCACCTGCTCGCGATACGCGTCCATGTGAGGGGCCGAAAGATGAGCCTTCAACGCATCGAGGCTCTCCCACTTCTCCACGATAGTCACAACATTCTCGTCAACGCCGCCTTGCGCCGCAAATCCGGTATCCACATCCACAGTCGGGCCATACTCAAGACAGCCGTCCTCGGCCCGAACCGGGGCTATAAGCTTGCGGAATTCACCCAAAAAAGCCTCTTTGCAGCCTTCGTTCACTTCAATCGACGCAATAACGTGTATCATTTCCTGCCAAAACCTTTCATCCAATTAATTGACCCGCAGACCATGCGAGCAAGAACACCTTCGCCATACCAAGCCAAATATTACTCGCATCCGGCGGCTTCGAACAACTCCGAACTCAGATATCTTTCGCCGCAATCAGGCAGGACTACCACAATCGTCTTGCCCGCGTTTTCTTCTCGCCTCGCCACCACAGCCGCCGCCTGAAGCGCCGCACCTGACGAAATGCCGACGAACATTGCCTCTTCGCTGGCGGCCCGGCGAGCCATCGCCATCGCGTCGGCCTGGTCCACCTGGACCACCTCGTCCAGCACATCCATATTCATCACGCCTGGAATGAACCCCGCTCCGATGCCTTGAATCTTATGCGGACCGGGCTGAATATCCTGCCCGGACCTGCTCTGGGTCAAAACCGGGCTCTGCGTGGGCTCAACGCCAATAACCTTCAGTTGAGGGTTATGTTCCTTCAGTGCTTCGCCGACGCCGGTAACTGTACCGCCGGTACCGATACCGGCTATGAAGATATCCACATTTCCGTCGGTATCCCGCCATATCTCCTCTGCCGTCGTCTCACGATGGACTTGAGGATTGGCAGGATTGTTGAACTGCTGGGGCATCACCGCCCCGTCAATGGTCTCGGCCAGCTCCTGGGCTTTGTTGATCGCGCCCATCATGCCCTCGCCGGCTGGCGTGAGCACCAGTTCCGCGCCAAGGGCCGCCAGGATTCTGCGCCGCTCGATACTCATGGACTCGGGCATCGTCAGCATGCACTTATACCCTTTGGCAGCGCAGACAAACGCCAAGCCAATACCGGTGTTACCACTTGTCGGCTCAACAATTACAGCACCGGGCCCGATGGAACCATCCTTCTGGCCGGCTTCGATCATCGCCAGGGCGATACGGTCCTTCACCGATGCCATCGGATTGAGACTCTCCACCTTCGCCAGCACGGTAGCCTTGGAGTCTATAAGCTTGCGAACTCTCACAAGTGGTGTATTACCTATCGTTTGAGTCAAGTCATCATATATTCTGCCCATGTTCAGTCTCCCATTATTGAGTTCTTGCACCGTTTCTTTGTCGTGGCCAACCTGCCGGGTCTGACTGCCCGTAAAACCTTGTCTGATCCAGATGTACATCGGGATTGCAGACAGGTTGCCATGCATCGATCCCTGTGATACGAAGCACCAGTTACGCCAAATACTCAAAATGCCCGTCGTCACAACAAGGACAGCCGTGTGCACAATTCTTTGTAGTAACCATAGTTTGGATCTTATTCGACCACATATCCAGCTTCCAAAGCTCACGTCTCACGTCAGCCTTCCTGCCTGCAAGGATCTTCATCGCCTCAACGCTCTCGATCCCCGCGATCGCAGCCACCGCGGCCCCGAGCACCCCGGCCTGCATGTTGGACGGTTCGAGTTCCGGCGGAAGGGGGCTGTCGTAAATGCATCTCAGACACATCGTCTCGCCGGGCAGGACAGGCATTACCTGGGCTTCTGCCCCAACCACACCGGCAAACACCCACGGCATGCATGTCTTTACACAATAATCGTTTATAATGAACCGCGTCCGGAAGTTATCACACCCATCCACGATCATATCCATGCCATCTGCCAGCTCGGCGATGTTCTGTGCACTCAGACGCACAGGGTGCTTCTTTATGCGTACTTCGCTGTTAATCTCGCCAAGCCGCTTGGCGGCAGCGTCCACCTTCAGTATATGCTCAGCCGCCGCCTTTTCGTCGTACATTGCCTGCCTGTGGATGTTTGTGAGTTCCACACGATCATCATCCACGAGCCTGAGTAGCCCCACGCCCGCCCTGGCAAGCAACACCGAAACCCACGAACCAAGCCCCCCCACACCAACTACGAGCGCACTCGCGCCCGCAAGGGCCTCCTGACCGTCCAGTCCCAAGGGAGCGAACTTTGTCTGGCGATCATATCTATCTCGCGAATTTTCCGGCTGACTGGTCATATCCGACAGTTTAGCTTGGGTATCTGTGCTTTCACAAGCCCCATTGAATCTCCCGGCAGCATACGGTGGCTTGTTCCAGGCGTCGAACTGTTTTTTTAGGCACAATCTTGCTTTTGCCCCGCCGGTTGGCATACTGTGCAGGATTACAGGCAATTCCCTGATGAGATTTTGACGGTGTTGCCGAAAATAGTAAACCCTGAGTGGTGAGCCAAAATCGTTGTAAGGGCGAAGCCAAAGGGGTTTGGATGTAGTTAATGTGATGGTGTACTAACCGTTTTTAGACTTTTATGTAACAGGAGCTTAGCATGGCTTACAAGATTTCTGACGCCTGCACCGCCTGCGGATCGTGCATGGATTCCTGCCCGGCCGAGGCTATCAAAGAAGGCGCACCCCACTACTCGATCGACCCCGATCTGTGCATCGACTGCGGCAGTTGCGTTGACGCATGCCCGGTTGAAGCGATCAGCGAAGAGTAAAGATCGCGTGACCAGTATGAATCGGGTCGTTGGAAATTCCAGCGGCCCGTTTTTCATGCGCACCGGCAGCATACATCCACGCCATCTTTCCCTATAATGACCTGTACCTGAAACATACTCCGGTCAATGTTCGGAAAAACGTATGCAGAAACGCTTAATCGCAATCCTGGTGTTGTTTATCTTCACCTCATCCGCCCTCGCCGGCCCCGGGCCAAAGAGAGACTCGCGCGGCTGGCGAGATCACTACCAGAAGTCCGCCGGCAAGGGACAATACGCAAACGCACTTTCAATACTTCGCAAGTCCAAATCAGCAAGGACTTCCCCTGACGACCGCGCCGCGGGGAGCCTCGCAATTGCAGAGATGTTGACTGCTTTGGGCAAATACGATGAAGCCATCCAATCCGTCAACAAGGCTATCTCCCATCGAAAGCTCTGGGCACCGGCATTGCGGGCAAAGGGCGCCTTGCTGGAAACCCTCGGCCGTTACGACCAGGCCAAAGCACTATACGCACGCACAGCCGATATTCTCGCCGACGATCGAAATCTCAGAGATCCCGAAAGCCTGGTGGCGATCGGCTGGATGCTTGAGCGGCACAATGTCTTGTCGGGCAGAAGAGCATCCGGGCAGGCGCAGAACATCCTGAACAACTATCTCCGCCGGTCATACCGCAAGGCCGACACAAAATACTGGCCTGGCGCGGTGGCTGCGGGCGAGTTCTGCCTGACCAAACACCGGTTCAAAACCGCGTCCGCCGAGTTCAAGCGAGCACTGAAGCTTAACCGGCGGTGTCCCGATGCCCTTGTCGGCCTGGGTGCAATTGCGCTGCAAAAGTGGGAATTCGAAGCCTGTCTGAAGTCGGTATCGGCGGCGATTCGGATAAATCCCAAACACACAAATGCATTACTGCTGAAGGCAAACTGTTTCATGCTCTGGCGAAAGTTCGACCAAGTCGAATCGGCTCTGGAGTTCATACTCAAGACCAACCCCAACCACCTCGAAGCGTTATCGCTGAGGTCGGCACTCCACACGCGGCTTGGTAACAAACAGGATGCAGACAGATACGCCGCCCGCGTTCGAAAGATTAGCCCACGATACGCGGGATTGCCCAATACAACCGCCCAGTGGATGGCGGCAGGCAGGCAGTTCAACATCGCCGAGCGGCAGTATCGCCAGGCGACCAGGCTCGCGCCGTGGATGGCTGATCCCTGGTGCGGACTGGGGCGTCTCTATATGCAGACCGGGCAGGAGGCCCTCGCCCGCAAAGCCCTGAAGCGAGCTCACGAGCTGGATGATTTCCGCTCGGATGTTGTCAATTATCTTCGTGTTCTGCGCCGGCTCGACAGTTTCTCGATCAAGGAAACGCCGCACTTCATAATCAAGGTCGACCCGAAAAAGGACGCCATCATGCTCGATCAGGTGGCTGAGTATATGGAATCGATCTATGATGAGGTCTGCCGCGATTTCGGGCACCAGTTACCGCACAAAACCATCATCGAGATCATGCCCACGCATCTGGAATTCTCGATCCGCCTGGCGGGCAAGGGGTGGGTTGGCACGATAGGGGCGTGTACGGGCAAGGTTATAGTGATGGCTGCTCCGGACAAATCACGAAGCAAACTCGGCACGTTCAACTGGGCAACCGTACTCCGACACGAATTCACCCACGTGGTAACGCTTTCGGCTACCGGAAACCGGATACCCCACTGGTTCACCGAGGCATGCGCAGTATGGCAGCAACCGAACAGGCGCGACTTTAACGCGGTCAAGTCGCTGGTGGTCGCCACGCGGGAAAATAGTCTCCTTTCAGTGAAAAAACTCGACTGGAGCTTCGTCCGCCCAAGGCGCGGCGGCGAGCGATCCCTGGCGTATGCCCAATCCGAATGGATGATGGAATACGTGATCGCCACTCGCGGATACGACACAATCGTCCGGATGATTCGCTGTTTCGAAGCGGGCAAGTCGCAGCAGGAAATGTTTGCCGAAGTTTTCGGCAAGACGGAATCCCAGTTCGACCAGGACTTCGCCGGCTGGGCAAAGAAGCAGGTGTCCGCCTGGGGATATCGCGCAACGCCTATGGTTAAACTGGGACTCGCATTGTCAGCCGCCAAAGCAAAACCAAAAGATCCCGCCGCACAAGCCACACTGGCTGAAACCTTGCTGGCCAAGAATAGACTCAAGCAGGCCGATGCTGCCGCAGGTGCCGCTATCAAGCTGGACCCCGACAACACACGCGCCCTGACCGTGCTCGCCAGATGCCAGCTCGGCGCCAAGCAGTATGACAAGGCCCTGGCCACGGCTGAACGCCTGAATCGGCTTGACGACAAGTCTCGCGTCGCACCACGCGTTCTGGCCCAGTGTTATCTAAACCGCCGCCAGTGGACAAAGGCAATACGCTATCTCGAACTGCTCAAGCAGCGAGCCCCACTGGACCCATGGGCATATGATCGGCTCGCCAGAACACTCACACAGCTTGGCCGCCCGAAAGATGCCCTGGGAAATCTCATACACCTCGACCGCCGCACGAACAGCAAAACACACCACGCCAGGCAGATTGCCGAAATATATCAGTCGCTCGATATGCCCGACAGCGCCCTGGACTTTTACGGAAAGCTCATTCACATTAACCCATATGAAGTGCCCGCCTATGAAGCCATCGCCGCTATCCATCGCCAGGCAGGCAGATACGATAAAGCCGTGCAAACCATGGAAATGGTATGCCTGCTGAAGAACGATTCGCCCGATGCGTGGACAAAGCTGGCTGTTATGCAGTATCTTTCAGGCAGAGCCGCCGGTAATAGAGCTCTGCTGAAAACCGCAGCCGCCACCGCCAACAAGGCTATATCGCTGGGAGAATCTGCCCAGGGCAGGCGGCTTCTTGGTATGATACAGGCTACGCTGGACAGCCTGCCCTAATTACAAGAAAGCGAGAATTGACTTGAAGATAAGTGAGTTTCAGAATTTCATTCGTGAAAAATACTACGAAGTAGACAGCAAACGCGGTACGCCACCCACGTTTATGTGGTTCATTGAGGAAGTCGGCGAGCTTGCCACCGCACTGGCCGGCGACGATCAGGATAACAAGGTGGAGGAGTTCGGCGACGTGCTGGCATGGCTTTGCACGCTGGCGAACATCAATGGTGTTGACCTGGAAAAGGCCGTCGAAAGCTATACCATCCAAGGCAAAGAAGGCTTCAAATAATCCGCCACGCCCCGAGCGTTGCAACTGACACCACCAACTGAGATACTTATCAAAATGGGAATTTTGCTTGATACCGTTTATGGATCGTTACTCGTCGCCACCAGCCCGCTGTGGTTATACAAAATGCTGCGCCACGGACGATATCGCGACGACATCGCACACAGGTTCGGCTGCGTGCCCAAAACACATGGCCGCCAACCCGTCATATGGATCCACGGCGTGAGCCTTGGTGAAGTTAACGCCATGCGCACGCTCGTTACCGAACTTAACAGCCAACTGCCCGACTACCGCGTCGTAATGTCCACCAGCACCGACACCGGCATGCAGCAGGCGAAGAAGCTGTTCAGCAAGGACTACAAAGTATTCCAGTGGCCGCTGGATTTCACGCTGGCCGTGCGAAAAGCCCTCCGCCGAATCAAACCGGAACTGGTGGTACTCATCGAAGGCGATATCTGGCCGAACTTCCTCCATGAGTGCAACCGCAGCAAAGTGCCCGCCGTCGTGGTCAACGGGCGAATGAGCCCGAACAAGGGTTATCCCGGATACAAAAAGCTCGGGCCGCTGGCGGCAATGCTGTTCAACCGCCTTACCGCCATCGGCGTGCAGACGGATGAATACGGTGAACTGTTCCGCTCGCTGGGAACCAAGCCCGAGAAGATCCATACCACCGGAATGGTCAAGTTCGACACCGTCGAAATCGCCGACCATCTCGAAGGCCAGGAACGCCTCGCGGCCGCACTTGGCATTTCCGACGATGATCAACTGATCGTCGCAGGCGGAACCGGACCGGGCGAGGAAGAGATATTGCTCGACGCCTATCGCCAACTGAAGACTGAACACCCTGCCGCCAAACTCGCGATAGTCCCACGAAAACCCGAACGCTTCGAAGACGTAGCCAAACTGATCCGCTCAACCGGCCTGCCGCTGGTTCGCCGCAGCGAGTATCCCGATGACTCACCAGCGGCAAATCCCAATGGAGGAGTAATCCTGGGCGACACCATGGGAGAACTTCGCAAGTTCTATTCACTTTCGGCGTGTTCGTTTGTCGGAAGATCGCTTGTGCCCATGGGCGGCTCGGATATGATAGAAGCCGCAGCGCTGGCGGTGCCCACGATATTTGGCCCGCACACGTTCAATTTTCCGCAGGCAGACGCGCTGGCAGGCAGCGGATGCGCCAGAGTAGCCAATGCCGCTGAACTGACTCAGAAGCTGCGCAACTGGCTTGGCGACCCGCTATCGGCAAGACAAGCCGGCCAGGCCGCACAGCAATATGTAATCTCCCAGCAGGGTGCCACGCGGCGTAATGTGGAGATGATCTGCCGCGTGCTCAACCGCGAGCCGGCAACAAGAGAAGGTGCGATATCAACCGAAGCAATCAAGGATGATAAGTGATATGCCCTCGATGCCAATAAGACAAAGCGTCATCGCAAACGCCAAGCGCATTGTGGTGAAGGTCGGAACGAATTCAATCTGCGACGAAAACGGCCGACCTGATCGCAAGTCCATATCCTCCCTCGCCAGGCAAATCGCCACCGTTCGCGAGATGGGCGTTCAGGTGTTGCTGGTCGCCAGCGGAGCGATAGGCGCCGGTCTGGACGAAATGGGCATGGACTCCCGCCCGAAGACAATGCCCCACCTGCAGGCGGTCGCTGCCGTGGGCCAGGGCAGGCTCATGCAGACCTTCCACGATATATTCGCACGCCACAATACGCGGGTCGCACAGGTGCTGGTAACTCGCGACGATTTCGACGATCGCACCCGCTACCTGAACATCCGCAATACGCTGTCGGCACTGGCGGAGTTCGACGCACTGCCCATTATCAACGAGAACGATACCGTCGCGGTGGACGATATCCGCTTCGGCGAGAACGACATACTCGCTGCCATCGTCAGCAACATGCTGAATGCCGACGTGATGATACTGCTGAGCAATGTGGATGGCGTGCTGGCGGACGGTAACGTGATTGACGTAATCGAACGCGTAGACGATGAAACCATGTCGCTTGTTCAGCAAACTCAAAGCCGCCTGGGCTCCGGCGGAATGGGCAGCAAGATGCAGGCAGCCGAGATCGTCACCCGCGCGGGCGAGGTGGCTGTCATCGCCAATGCCCGCCAGAAGGATGTGCTCCCACGCCTGCTGAGCGGACAAAAACTCGGCACGGTGTTTATGCCCGCCACCGTCAAGATGTCGTCGAAGCAGAGATGGATGGACCTCACCGCCAGGACCGCTGGCGTGATTACCGTGGACTCCGGGGCCGCAAACGCCTTGCTCAAACGCGGAAAGAGCCTGCTGCCCGCTGGCATAATCGCCGCCGCCGGCGACTTCGCCAAGGGCGCGCTGGTGGCAATAGAAGGACCCGACGGCCTCATCGCCAAGGGGCTGAGCAACTACTCCTCCGACCAGTTGCAGCAGATCATGGGCCTGAAGACCAACCAGATAGCCAAGACCCTCGGCGACAAACCATACAACGAAGCGGTCCACCGAAACAACATGACACTCACCTGATTTCGCCCACCCCGCAAGAAAATTCTGCGAGCCACCAGCGGCTAATTCCGGCCGATACGGATTTCTCAAAAGCCGCGGCCGGCGATGCGGCGTCTTTGATTTTGAAATCGTAAAATGTTGCAAAATGTTACACTTTTGCGGTCCGGTGCACCTTTTGTTCTGAACGCTAATCCCCAATCATAGCAGCCGCTAACAAGCCAAATGTGTCGGCGACCTCTCACACGTGCACCAAAGTCAGAAGTTCAACAATTGCAGCGTTTTTTGAAGTCTTGTTGCCGGTTTTGGCGGCTTGGTCCAGCTATTGATTGCCCTCAATCATCCCAGATTTTTTGGAAACGGCCGAAATCCGCTGCATCCAAATCCGCAGCAGTGGTCAGTATGTAGATATATGACTGCGCGCTGTCGTGCGGGCCTTCGACCAGTAAGACACGAACGATCCCTTCACAAGAGTTACTGCGGTGTCATGAACCTTTGTCTGTGGTTCATCGCATTACCTGGGCGGTCGGGGCTTTGTCTGCGCCAAAGCTCACGCGAATCCACCCGTTGCGCCTTGTGCAGTAGTACAAACGCTCCTGGAGCAAGGATGAATAGAACTGCGCCCGTGCCTCCTGGCGTGGGTTGGCGGCGGGGATGTCGGGCGCGGCCGGGTCGCGCGACGAACTTGCGAGCACTATTCTCGGGTCCACTGCCCGGACGAACTCACCCATCGCAGGCGTCCACGCGCCGTGGCGCGGAAGGATCAGCACGTCGGCCCGCAAGCTTTCGCCTCGCGCGGCTAAAAGCTTCTGCACGTGCTCGCCAATATCGCCGCACACCAGCACACTCTGCGTCCCGCTGGTGATGCGCATCACAAGTGATGTGTCGCCACCTTTCAGTGCGATGGCAGGCTTGCCGCCGGTAACACGCCTGGGCGGCCAGAGCACTTCTACGCGCGTATCTGCGTCCAGTTGCACACTGTCGCCTTGTTTGAGACGGCTGATGCTGCAATGCGAACTGACAAACCGATCCATCATACGATTGGCCACTGCGCCGGCGGAGGGATCTGCGCCAAAGTATTCATTGAGGTACACCTCGGCCAGATATCGCTCGCTCAGCAGGCGTTCCATCACATTGAAGTGATCCGTCGCGGCCCGCGAGATGAACGCCCCGGCCGGCGAAGGCAATCGCTTGGACAACATGAACGGTTCGAGCGTTTCTTTCCACGTATCAACACCGCTCTGGCTGCCGGCATCCAGCAGCCACGTCTGTCCCGACGGCGTCCGCAGCACTACGCACTGGCCTGGGCCCACCGCAAGCATGTCCAGCGTGCAGCCGTCAGGCGCGGGAGCCGGTCGCTGCGTCCATATTCCAAGTGCGATAGTTGCCGCTATCGCAACGCCGGCGGCTACCTTGCCAAGGCGATACGTGCCCGCCTTCAGCAGTGCCAGCAGAGTTACGTAATAAAGGATAGGCCACAGGACGCCCACCGGCCGCAGTGAAACCCCAAGCGACCACAAACCATCCACCCATTGCATTGTCCATGACATCGCGTCGGCTGCGGATATGGCGATCTGGCGGACTGAGCCCGCCAGCGCGGGAAGCGGCCAGGCGAGGGCCATCGAGACATACCCAGGTATCAGTATCGCCACCACCAGCGGCAGCATGACAATGCTGAACAGCGGTGCATACGGAGTGAACAGGCGGAAGTGATACGCCACCAGCGGGATCGAGACCACATACGCCGCCACCGATGCGCTTACTATATTGATAAGCCAACTGGCCAGCGTGAAGCGAAAGAACCGGGCGAAACGTTGCTCTTGCCTGAACACCATCAAACCGCGAACCTTCAGCCACCGGCCGAAAAGCAAATTCCGCACAGGCCGGTACATCACAATCAGCCCGCCCACGATCATGAAGCTCAACTGGAAACCGGGAGAGAGTATTTGCAGGGGATCGATTATCAGCAGAAGTATAGCCGCCGCTGCCAGTGCGTTGGCGGCTGCGTACTGACGGTTGGCGATAACTGCCCAGCACAAGACTGCCGCCATTATCGCAGATCGCAGCAGCGGCGCTCTGGGCTCGGCCAGCAGCACATACGCACCCAGAACAACAAGCACCAGCACAACCGCCCTGCGTCTGGACAAACCCGCCAGCCCGCACAGCATATAGACGAACCCGAGAAACACGCCCAAATGCAGGCCGGAAATGCTCAGCAAATGCGCAACGCCCGCGCGTGCCATTGTCTCATTCATTCGCCGCAGCGCGGGGTCACGCTCGCCAAGGATTAGCGCGTTCAGCAGGTGCCCTTCCTGCGAATCTCCGCACGCCAGCAGATGCTGACGCGAAGATGCCTTCACATGCCACAGCGCCGAAGAGGTAAAACTCGCC
This sequence comes from uncultured Phycisphaerales bacterium, assembly GCA_965369385.1. Taxonomy (GTDB): domain Bacteria; phylum Planctomycetota; class Phycisphaerae; order SM23-33; family SM23-33; genus CBDUQP01. Next base: position 1,115 of record CBDUQP010000029.1, on the reverse strand, counting down.
GCCCCGCCAGGCAGTATCGTAGCGCCGGTGTCCACCGGAACCGACATGCGAACATGAACGCCCGTGCGTCTGGCAAACGCCCGCCAGTCGGTCTGCCCTGGATTGGCAGGCGGGCGAAACCGCGAAAGAGCTCCCACAAGCTCAACTCGCTGGCCGGGCCTGAGCTTGTGCGCCGCGGCGCGGACAGTCACGCGCACAAGGCCCGATGCATCGGCCCATGTTCCGCCGGTGCGGATACTGTCGGCCTGCAGGATGAACATGGTTCGCGGCGGACGATTATATCCCGCAGGTGCCCTGCCGGCGCGGATCTGCGGGGACGTGGAGATTGTCCCGCGCACAGTTGCCAACATATCGTCATAGGGAGTGAAGGTGGCAATGTGATCGGCGCGGGCGCTGAAGAACGTTGTTCGCAGATAGCAGGCCGATAAGCCAACCACACAAACAAGCGCTGCCGCCGCCGACAGTAACCCCAAATGCTTCATCCGCCACGTGCATACTGTCACCGCAAAGGCGGCAAAGGCAAGGATCAGCCAGAACCACTCGGCAAACGCAAGCCACCTGCCCAACACAAAACCAGCAATCATAGCCGCTGCTACCGACGTAAGCGGAAGGCGCATACTCCTGGCGACGGGCGAAAGACCGACACCGACTGACTTGTCACTATCCTGCAAGGCTATACCCCTGGCTGGCCAGCGCCGAAGCGAAAGTTCGCAAAAGAACGGACGTCCCCGATTATATGCCATACCGCGCAGAAAGAAAGCAATCCGCGCCGGTGAACGGCACAGATTGCTTCGTTCGGATACCGTGCCGCATCCCAGCGGGGACATGTATAAGAAGCGCAGCCGCAGGCGAAGCGCACATACGTGTCCCCTTCCGCGACTTGTCACGATGAAGCCGCAGGCGGAGACAGATCAAAGACGCCGTGCCGCACGCCACGTGCCACCGCGAACAGACCAGACATCACAATATGAGTACGGAAACGTTCCTTCGCACAATCCGCGAAAAAAGGACAGTCCCCAACGCCGGGACAGCCTGCCTGCCGGCAGGCAGGTCCCAATTTGGTACAAACCGGTTACATAGGTAACAGAATAGACCGGATACATGGGTAACACATT